>JBEUIR010000149.1:0-5929 GCA_040415395.1 Candidatus Thiothrix namsaraevi | reverse complement strand
TGCTAGGCGGTGTAGCAGGCAACCAATTTGGCAGTGGCGATGGTAAAACCGCCATGACCATTCTGGGTACTGCGATGGGCAGCTATCTCGGCAGCCAATGGGGAGCGCAACTGGATGCGCGTGACCAGCAAAACCTAGGTCAATCCATTTACAGTGGTCGCCCTGCCACATGGCAAAACCCGAATACCGGCTACCAATACAACGTCAACCCCGGTCAGGTTTACCGTGCCAGCGTCAACAACCAGAGCACCATTTGTCGCCCTGTCACCATTGTAGGTACGATTGATGGCAGAAACCAAAACATTCAAACCCAAGCCTGCCAAGACAGCCGGGGGCAGTGGCAACTCACGCGCTGATACCTTGTCGGTATCCTAATTCCTTTAACCCGTAGCCTCTTTCACAGGGTACGGGTTTCTGTATTACAATCCATGCCTGACACTGACAACAAGAGCAAGGTATGGATATAGTTTATGTACGCGACCTGCGCCTCGATGCCCGCATCGGCATTTACGAGTGGGAAAAGCGCATTTTGCAAAAAATTCGCATTGACTTGGAAATGGCTTGGGATAACCGCATCCCTGCCGCCAGCGACAATATTAAAGACACCCTCAACTACAAAACCGCCGCCAAGCGCGTCATGCAACTGGTTGAAAGCGCTCATTACGAACTGGTGGAACGCCTCGCCGAAACCATCGCTGAAACCCTCATGCAAGAATTGCATATGCCTTGGATACAAGTCACCGTCGGCAAACCCGGTGCAGTACGTGGCTCAAGTGAAGTCGGGGTTAAAATTGAACGAGGCAACCGGCAATGGCAGACGTCTACTTAAGCCTCGGCAGCAATATCGAGCGTGAAGCCCACCTTTGTGCCGCCATGCAACGTTTACAGCAAGATTTCGGTCAGGTGGTCTTTTCCCACGTCTATGAAACCCCCGCAGCCGGGTTTGCGGGTGAACCCTTTTTCAACTTAGCCGCTGGCATCAGCACCACGCTAACGCCTGCCGCACTGAAGAATTATTTACAGGAACTGGAACAAGCACACGGGCGGATGCGCGGGGAGGAGAAATTTAGCGCACGCACCTTAGACATTGACCTATTGCTTTACGCTGACTGGAACTTGCAACCGCACAGCAATGTGCCACACCACGACATTCTCACTTACCCATTTGTGCTGTTTCCGTTAGCGGAAATCGCCCCTAGTGTCATACACCCTGTGTCACAACGCACGCTTGGGGAAATTGCCCGCGAGTCAACACTGTCAGATGCAGGGATGCGCCGTGTTACCTTGGATTGCAACCATTAAGCCACGAAATGGGCTTTCAATTGTTGAATAAAATGATCCAGGCGCTGATCAAGGCTGCTGCCCATCCGCCCCTTGATACGCCCTAAAGGATTACGGGTTTCCAACATTTCAGTGAACGTTACGCGCGTACCGCCGGGAACCGCATTCATACGGGCATGGCGAGTACCCTTGCTACTGCCCTGGGTCATCTCGACCAGTAACTCTTTCAGGGGCAACTCTTTCACTTTACGCAGCACCAACGGGCGTTGATTAACAACTTGCTCAATCCAGCGCAAGCCATCGTCATCATCCAGCATTTGCATACTTTGCAAATCGGTGCGCCATTGCGCTTGCTGTGAAAAATCACTGAGTGCCTTCCAAACCTCATCAGCAGGCGCCTTAATTAACTCGACCCGCGTCACTTGTTGATAGGGTGAAATCAAAAATCCCACCAATACCGGCAGCAACAGCAGCAGGATAACCAGCGTTATTACAATCCACATCATACTGTGTTCCCTCACCTTTTCCGTAAACGCAAAAACCCGGCGAAGCCGGGCTTTGGAAAGAATCGCAAGACAGCAAGTAATTACTTGATCTTGGCTTCCTTAAACATAACATGCTTACGCACAACCGGATCGTACTTGCTGAACTGTAATTTGTCCGGCGTAGTACGCTTGTTTTTGGTTGTGGTGTAGAAAAATCCAGTTCCTGCGGAAGAAACCAGCTTGATTTTATCACGACCGCCTTTCTTAGCCATTCGCTGTTACCTCCGGTAGATTAAACTTTTTCGCCACGGCTACGAATGTCGGCAAGAATGGTATCAATACCCAACTTGTCGATAATACGCATACCTTTTGCAGAAACGCGCAGGCGAACCCAGCGTCCTTCATTTTCGACCCAAAACCGTTTCGCGTGCAGGTTAGGCAGGAAACGACGCTTGGTTTTATTGTTAGCGTGCGACACATTGTTACCTGTGACGGGACGCTTACCTGTTACTTGACATACACGAGACATCGGGATACTCCAGATCTGCGATTCTTGAACTCTAAAGGCGCGTGAGGATACCAGAAGCCCCCCCTGCAAGCAACCCAAGCACCTATTTTTTTGCAGCACCGCTTATAATAACGGGGCAAGCAGGCGGGCAATACTCTCGGCTAAACGCTGCCGTTTACTGATTTTGCAGCGCTGGGTCTCGGTCACTTCCTGCGTATTCGCACAAGCGTTCAGAAAATCCTGCTCCATCTTGCTAGCGATTTCCGTGCTGTAAAAAAAGATGTTGCCTTCAAAATTGAGGCGAAAACTGCGCTGATCCATATTCGCCGACCCCAGCGTCGCAAAGTTACTGTCAATCATCACTGCTTTGGCGTGAGGCATCGCCTGATACATTTCAAACACGCGCACACCTGCCGCTAGCAAATCATCTATAAAGGAACGCCCCGCGTACAATACCAGCGGATGATCCGATTTCCCCGGCAATAGCAAACGCACATCCACGCCGCGCAACGCTGCCGTTTGTAAAGCCATCTGAATCGGGCGATCCGGCACAAAATACGGCGTTTCAATCCAAATCCGCGTATTCGCCAGATTCATCGCCGCAAACAACACCGTATGAATCGCCTGCCAACGCTCATCCGCAGGCCCGCTGGCAAGGAATTGCGCGTGAATGGTTCCCGCATCCGCAATCACCGGAAAATACACCTCGCTCACCAAATCTTCGCCGGTCGCGTGATACCAATCCTGACAAAACACTTCCTGCAAGGTATACACCACCGGTCCCTGAATCCGCGCGTGCAAATCTTGCCAAGGCTCGCCCCTGCCTGCGTACACATCCCCGACATTCATCCCGCCAGTGAAAGCCAACGTGCCATCAATAATGACCACTTTACGGTGATTGCGATTGTTCAGATTAAGTTGGCGGCTTAACACATTCACTTTCAGAAAGCGTTCGACTTGCCCACCTACGGCTAACAGCGGCACGAAAAAGCGGGCATTCGCCTGACGCGAACCCACATCATCCACCAGCAAACGCACCGTGACCCCACGCTGTGCCGCTTGCACCAAGGCATCCCGCAAGCGTTCGCCGGTATAGTCCGCCTCCCAGATGTAGTAGACCAGATGAATATGCTGGGTGGCAGCGGCGAAAGCCTGTTCCAAGGTATCAAATAGCTGTTTACCTTCGCGCATAATGTCGACGGCATTGCCACCTACTGGCCCGATTTCATCCAGCTTATTGACCAATGTGAGTAATGACGGCGGAATCCCGCGAATATACTGCTGACCATTCAAACAAACTTGCACTTGTTGCAGCGTATTCGCCAACTTTTCTTCGACCCGACGGCGTTTACGACGGCGTAAGTGCAGGCGCGTCGTGCCAAACACCCAAAAGATTAACAGCCCAATAAACGGCAGGAAGACAATCACCAACACCCATGCCAACGTCGCCCCCGATTCACGGCGTTGCTGCACCACCGTCGGTAATAAGGTGGCGACAATAATAATGTCCAACAATAATAAGCCAGTACTGAACCAGCTTGTCAGATAAGTCGTCACGAGTATTCCTTCCGAGTGACGTTAACCGGGGGTATTGCGCTCAACCCAACGTACCGTGCCATTGCTCAAGGTTTCACGCTTCCAGAAAGGTGCAGTGTGTTTAAGTGTTTCCATCAAATGACGGCAGGCTTCAAACGCCGCCGCCCGATGTGCCGACCACACGGCTACCAACACAATCGGTTGCGCGGGCAAGATTTCGCCGACACGGTGTACCACCAACGCCGCATCCAGCGACCAGCGTTGCGCGGCTTCTGCCACCAACGTTGCCAATTGACGTTCGGTCATTCCGGGATAATGCTCCAAATACATGCCAGTCACGTCATCGCCTTCGTTGAAATCGCGCATCGTGCCGACGAATACGGCGGTTGCCCCGGAACGCGCATTTTCCGGCAACTGTTGCGCTTGCCAAGCGGCGAGGTATTGCCAAGGTTCAAACGGCGTTTCCCGCACGTCAACGTATTGCATGGTTAACCTCCGGTAACGGGTGGAAAAAACGCCACCTCATCGCCCGGTTGCACCAGACTATTGGCATCCACATACGTTTGATTAACGGACATCAACACATTATCCGGCAAATGCGCTTCACCGCTGCTGCGCTGCCAGATTTCTTGCAAGGTCAATGGCGCATCGCTTTCCAATAGCCGTTGGCTTTGCCCGATACGTTCCCGTAGGCTGGCAAAAAATAGTACTTTAATGGGCATTCAAACCTCCCGGTGTTGGGTTTTGATGGGCTTCTTCCAGTAACCACGCCACAAATACATCGCAAGCCCGTTGATTCAATGGTGCAGATTGCGGGCGAAACACGTAATAAGCATGTTCCAATGGCATCGGTAAATCAAAGGGGATACACAACCTGCCTGCGTCAATATCAGCTTGCGCCAATGGCTTGATACTCAACAGCACGCCTTGCGCATCGACAGCCGCATCCAACGCCAATGACACATGGTTAAAATGCAAACCCCTGTTCGCATTAACACCTTCCACACCTTGTAATTTTAGCCATTTTGACCAACTAGGGTGTCCTACATAATTCGTACCATCATGTAATAAGGTATGAAACGCCAAATCCGCTGGAGTGCGCAAGGGGTGCGGATGTTGCGCACTCAATAAGGCTGGGCTGCAAACTGGCACGGCAGACACCGCAAACAACTTGATTACACTGTCACCGGGGTATTGCCCTGCGCCGAAACCGATGACCACATCCACTTGATTTTGGCGAAAAAGGGTATCCATCGCACGATTATCCTGCTGAAGATCCGCATCCACCAGCCCCACATTGCTATTGATTTGCATATCAATCTCCGGGTGTTGCCGAGAAAAACGCGGCAGGCGTGGAATCAGCCATTTGGACGCAAACGACGGGGCTGCGCATACCGTAAGGTGTTCGCGGTGGGTTTCATTGCGCATCAAATGCACTGCATCGGCTAAATAATCAAAGGCTTGGCGCAATTTTGGCAAGGCTGCCTCTGCCCCCTTGCTGAGCACAATGGTGCGATTTTTACGTTCCACCAATGCAAAGCCGAGGTAATCCTCCAGAAATTTAATCTGGTGACTAATCGCGGCGCGAGTCACGTGAAGTTCTGCTGCCGCTTTGGTAAAACTCAAGTGGCGGGCAACAGCTTCAAAAGCTCGCAAAGCATTCAGGGGGGGCAGTTGTTGTGACATGGGGCAATTATGCCTGAAGTGGACTGCATCTCGCAGTGATACTTTAACCATTCGGGGTTAGTAACAGCATTGACCGTGAACCGTGACTGTTCAGACCCCAGCGCTGTTTTGAAGAAACCCCTTCCCAGCCCACCCCTTATCAGGGAACGAGTAAGAAAGAAGTCGCACTGCCATCGACAATTCTTAACTTAATGGCAGTGCTCTAAAAGAACCTCACCCCAACCCCTCTCCTTAACAGGAGAGGGGCTAATAAACAATGCAACTCTTGCTCCCCCTCGCCTGTCAAGGAGAGGGCGCGGGGGGTGAGGTTCTGCATCGGGATATGAACAGTTACGCCGCAGACGGGGGCAATCCGCACTTGCTTATCTTGCCAGCGTGATCAGCGCGGCGCGGGCTGGGTTTAGTCTGCCTGCGATGCCTCAAGGAGTGGGGG
>JBEUIR010000148.1:2906-5938 GCA_040415395.1 Candidatus Thiothrix namsaraevi | reverse complement strand
GTGGCTTCGGCGAAAATGCCGGTTTGGTCGGTGCTGGCTTCCGGCCACATGAGGTTGGTGGTGGGTGTGCCGGGGGCGGACATGTTTTTCATGGCGGCATCGCGTTCACGGTTTTGCACATTCAGCCCGTAAGTGATGTCGGTGTCGCCAATGCTGGAGGTAAGCGCCAATTTGCCACCAACCGTATCGGAAGTGGTGGGAACTGCCATTTTCATGCCGGTTTGCGGGCGCAGGCTGTAATTATCCATCACGTGGTCGATATTGCTGGTGTATACGTCGGCTTCAATGGTGTTGATTTTACCTTCCAGTTTGTCTTTGTACTTTAGGCGTTGGATGGAGCCGGATTCTTCGGGGCTATCCATGCCTGCACCGGGGTAAAGCGCGTCAGAAAAATCGTTGTTTTCGTAACTGTATTCAAGCAAACGGTCTTGTGTTGGAGTAAAACCTAGCACGACACCGGCTTGCTGGTGTTGGTAAGACGCACGTACTTCGTTGCCATCGCCGTCTTCGTAATTGTCGGCTTCTCTATCCTGTGTGAAAACACGCGCATAGCCTTGTTGGAAAGCTTTGGTGACATCGGCGGAGACATCGTGTTTCACGCCATTGCTCATGGTGGTGGCAGAGGCTTTGCCACTCCAGCCGTCTTCGGGGTCGAGAATGCTGCGGGTATCGCGCTCGAATAGCACCGTGCCGCCGCTGCCGCCGGAACCGTGTTGCAAGGTTTGTACGCCTTTCTCTACTTTAACGCTTTCATAGGTTTCTAACGCTGCCCAACTGGCAGGTGGATCCATGCGATTGGGGCAACCGCCATGCACGTAAGCGCCGTCTAGCAACACATTGAGCTGGGTTTGGGATTGCCCGCGAATGATCGGCTCAATGCCGCGCCCGCCAAAGCGACTGCCGGATACCCCATTCAATTGCTTGAGGAAATCACCGCCATCGGCGGGCAACACGGCGCTGCGTTCGGCGGTCAGTGGTTGTACTTCGTTGGGGGAGGGGGCTTTTTTGGTGGATTTGATGTCGATGACCAAGGTGTCTTCGGCACAGACAGCAGCACTGACGATTAGTAGGGAACTGAGCAGGGTTAGGCGGGTGAGAGTGGGTTGCATGACGAAACCTTTCAATATCTGTTACTTATTGAGTGGATATAGCAATTAGCGTACCAAGACCTAACAATTTGATTTTATTTATTATTGTGAGTGTGTGCATGGGTGAGTCTGTGTGAAATGACTCACTTGATGTGTTATTTCGCGCTATTATTCGCGACAAATTGTAACCGGATACAGACGCATCATGCCGCCCAACCGTACTGAACGCCCCGATAAAAACCGCCGTGACTGGCACAACCTCAAATCCGTACTGCCGTTTTTGTGGGAATACCGGGGGCGGGCGCTGTTTGCCTTGGCGTGCCTGATTGCCTCGAAAGTGGCGAATGTGGGTGTGCCGCTGTTCCTCAAAGATATTGTGGATGGTTTACAGGGCAAGCCGGAACAGGTGTTGGTATTGCCGGTGATGTTGCTGCTGGGTTATGGGGCGTTGCGGCTGGCGAGTGCGCTGTTCAATGAATTGCGCGATACGGTGTTTGCACGGGTGCGTTACCACGCGATGCGCAAAATGTCGGTGCGAGTGTTGGAACATTTGCATAATTTGTCGTTGCGCTTTCACCTGGAACGCAAAACCGGCGCGATCAGCCGCGATTTGGAACGTGGCACGGCTTCGGTCAGTACCTTAATGAATTTCATGGTGTTTAGCATTATTCCGATTGCGGTGGAGTTCACCTTGGTGGCGGTGATTTTGTTGGGGAATTACGCGCCTGCGTTTGCGTTGGTGACGTTTGCCACCGTGGCGGTGTACGTGATTTTTACCATCAAAATTACCGAGTGGCGCATGGATCATCGCCATGAAATGAACCGGCTGGATTCGCAATCCAGCAATCAGGCAGTGGACAGTTTGATCAATTACGAAACCGTTAAGTATTTCAATAATGAAAAGCTGGAATTGGCGCATTACGACGACACGTTGGGCAAGTGGGAGGATGTGGCAGTGAAAAGCCAAACCTCGATGTCATTGTTGAATTTCGGGCAGTCTTCGATTATTGCGATTGGCGTCACCATCATTATGTTTTTGGCGGCGAATAGCGTGGTCAACGGCACAATGAGCATTGGCGATCTGGTGATGGTGAATGCGTTTATGCTGCAATTGTTTTTGCC
This sequence comes from Candidatus Thiothrix namsaraevi, assembly GCA_040415395.1. Lineage (GTDB taxonomy): Bacteria > Pseudomonadota > Gammaproteobacteria > Thiotrichales > Thiotrichaceae > Thiothrix > Thiothrix namsaraevi. The sequence continues at coordinate 3,728 of JBEUIR010000148.1, read as the reverse complement.
GCTAGGGTCGCTGGGGATTGTGTATCGACAGGTGAAATACACGCTGGCGGATATGGACATGGTATTTCGCTTGCTGGAAACCCCGCAGGAGGTGCGCGATGCACCCAACGCGACTGAATTACAAGTGACGCGGGGTGAAATCCGCTTTGAGCGCGTCGATTTCGGTTATCAGGCGGAACGTCAAATCTTGCGTGGGGTAAGCTTTAGCGTACCTGCTGGAACAAAACTCGCGGTGGTGGGGCATAGCGGGGCGGGCAAATCCACTTTATCACGCTTGATTTACCGTTTTTACGACGTGACGGGCGGGCGCGTGCTGATTGATGGGCAGGATATTGCACAAGTCTCGCAAGCCAGTTTGCGCAAAGCAATTGGGATTGTGCCGCAAGATACGGTGCTGTTTAACAATACAATTCGTTACAACCTGCAATACGGCAACGTGCAAGCGACACAGGCGGAGATTGAACGTGCCGCTGATATGGCGCAAATCCGCACGTTTATCGAAAGTTTGCCGGATGGCTGGGAAACGGTAGTCGGTGAACGTGGTTTGAAATTATCCGGTGGGGAAAAGCAGCGCGTGGCGATTGCGCGGGCAATTTTGAAACAGCCGCCGATTTTGATTTTCGATGAAGCGACGTCTTCGCTGGACAGTGCTACCGAGCAAGCGATTCAGCAAACCTTGCACGAAGTGGCTGGGCGGCATACCACGCTGATGATTGCACACCGGCTTTCGACGGTGGTGGATGCGGATCGGATTTTGGTGCTGGATAAAGGGCAGGTGGTGGAGCAGGGAACTCATGCGGAGTTGCTGGCACTGCATGGGCA
>JBEUIR010000148.1:0-2806 GCA_040415395.1 Candidatus Thiothrix namsaraevi | reverse complement strand
TTAGCGGTACGCCCGCAAAGCTAACAGATTATGCGGGGTTGGTTCGTCTTCCCCAGTCTTAATGGGTTTCAGATTACCAATTTCTGCCAGTTTGGTAACTTCGTTATCGTCAAGCGGTGCTGTTTCAGCGGTTACAGCGACTTCCATGTCATCGGTATTCGATGCCTCTGCTGGTGTTGTTACCAGCTTGAGCGGGGTAGGCTCATCCATGCGTTCTGGTTCAGGCGTAATATCAGCATTAGCACTGGCATGGGTTTGTTTGCTGTCGAGACTGGCGGTGACGTTTTGCACGGCAACTTCCAAGGAGAACAGCAAATCGCGGGCGTTTTCCATGCCTTTGTGCAAGTCGGTCGACATTTGTTCGGTCAAATCCAATGTTTTGGCGATGCGCTCCACGCGGATATGGTCGATTTGCTCGAAGTGTTGGTGAATGCGGCGGCTGAGGTCGTTGCTTTGTTCTTCGCGGCGGCGCATGGTTTCGACGTGTTTGCGGCTTTCTTCCAGACCAGAGTTCAGCTCGTGACGTGCCAAATCGGTGGTTTGGAACAGGGTGCTGAAATGTTCGCTGGCTTGGGTTTCCAGACCTTCCATTTCGGTATTGAATTTCAGGAATACGTTGTCGGCATCCTGTTGGTAGCGTTGCATTTGCTCCAGTAAGTGGCTGGATTCTTTGAGCATAGCCTCCAAGCGGTTGTGAACTTCAGCGGAAAGGCGTGCATTTTCTTGTTGGTTATGCGCTTGTTCGTGGTGATGGTCGATCAGACGGCGAGTAAAGCCTTGCGCCATTTTTTCCTGTTCGCGTAAACGCACGAGGCTGTCATCGACTTGGCTGAGACCTTCGTGCAGTTTGCTGCGGATGCGTTTGACACTTTCTACGGAGTCGCCGAGTTGTTCATCCCAATAACTTTGCAGGTGTTGTAAACGGTCGCCGAGTTGGCTGGAAATATCGCGGATTTCCTGTTCGGCAGTGCTGACCCGTTCAATAATCCGCTCGGCTTGTTCGGCTCGCGCTTGGCTGGCTTCGTAGGTGCGGGTGCTTTGTTCAACTTGTGATTTGAGTTTATTCAGCAGTTGCTCAGTATCTTGTACCCCGCTTTGGGTGATTTCCAGCACATCAGCAACTTTTTTGCGGTCGGCTTCGGCTTGCAGACGGATAACCCGCAACTCTTGGGTTTCCTTGCTGTTTGTTTGCGGCAATAGCAACAATACAGCCCCGATGGCGGCGAGTAGCGCAACCAGAATAATGATCCAGTCAATATAACCCAACATAAATGAAAACCCTGTGTCTAAATCGATAATTTATTCTGCTTAGTATAGCCTTGGATGTCAAAATTGCTCGTACCGTTCAGCCGGTGAAAAAATTAATATCGATCTTGATAACGCCCCTGTCATCTGATCTACGGTCGGTTGCTAGCAATAATTGCCACTTATGTTGCACGATTTTTCCGTTATTGTCACGCAAAGCTAACCTCATCAGAAACTTAGAACACAGAGGTTTGAGCAGGTTTCCATGGGGTTTTAGCCAGGTTTACGCACCAGTAAGAAGGCTCGGTGCATCCCTGATATTGCATACGCAGCGGATTCTGCGCTATTACCAACACCCGTGTACAAGTCGAAACGCCCATTGCCTTGAATTGCCCGACCGTGGTCTTGGGCAAACAGGAGTCGCCATTCCGTGCCGTTTACTTTTTGCCCTTGATGGTTCACGCGCGGCAATTCTGCCAGTAAAACCGATCCATGTGGAATGTAGCGGCTGTCTACCGCGACAGTATGACCGGGTATGACCGATGTTCCCGAAGCGGTTTGTGGTAAACCTTTGGTTTCATGAAAAAAGATATAACGCGGATTGCTTAACAGCGCTTCACGCATAATGTCTGGCCGCTCACGCAACCAACGCCCAACATTCTCGTGCGTTTGGCTGCCGATATTGTAGCCTTTGGCTTGCAGATAAGTTGACACGGCTCTGAAATCTTTGCCGTTATTTCCGGCATAGTCTAGGGTGCTGACACTGCCATCGGTAAAGTGGATTTTGGCGGAACCTTGTACCTGCGCGATGTAAAGCAGGTAGGGGTCTGCTACCCATGCTATCTCTAAGCCTTGGTTTGCTAAAGCGCCGTTAGCAATTTCTGCATGGCTTACATGGCTCATCTTGCCCTTGGGCATACCGTATACGGGTATTCTGAATTGCGCGGTACGGGTGCGGCTGCCCTCTAAAATGGGGGTGTAGTAACCGGTAAAATGCCCTGATTGTCCTTGCCAGCTCGTGAGCGGGATCAGGTCAAATTGCTGGCGGAGTGTTGCTGGAAACAAATCCCCGCGCCAATAGCGTAACTGCTCAATGGTTTCCAGCAGGGTTTTGGTGGCGATATTGCTGCCCAATGGGGCGTGGCGTTCCCACAGGCTTTTGCCTTCCAGTGAGAGGGCGAGATCACGTAACCCAGCTTGAACAGGGTTGGCAGCAATAGTCGGCTGGGAATAGCTCGCTAATTGCAGCCGTGGTTGCAAGATGCCTGCGCGACTGGGTGCGAACTCACCACGTTGTGGATGCGGTTGTGCCCAAGACTCCCAAATAGGTGAATTGGCATACGTTGGCGTAGCCGCACTGGTAAGTGTGCTCATGAGAATGGTGGTCGCTAGACGACGTGAAAACATGTAAACACCCTTATTTTATTATGGTTATGGGGTAGGTTGGGGTTGTCAGCATTATGCGACTAGCCAAGGCAGGCGTGAAGGCGTGAACGGTACATTCGGATAAGTGGAATGCCCTATATAATTATTTTTATTTATTCGCTATAATTCGTTTCAT
>JBEUIR010000147.1:3387-5946 GCA_040415395.1 Candidatus Thiothrix namsaraevi | reverse complement strand
TAGCGCTGGCACTCAGCGTTTCCAGTGTGCAGGCTGCCAGCGATGTATATGTAGTCACAGGCGTGACAGCGGGCGAATTCTTAAATATGCGGGCTAATGCGGGTACGAGTAACAGTGTTGTCGGCAGAATCCCACACAATGGTCAGGGCATTGTGACCACAGGCGAAGAGAAAAAAGTCGGCAACACCGTCTGGGCAAAAATTTACTGGAATGGCGTAGGCGGCTGGGTCAGTAAACGTTATTTATTGCCGGAAGATCAGGCTGCCAGTGCACCGCCTGCGCCAACACCCGCTACCCCACCCCGACCTGCTGCACCACCTGCGGTTGTCGTGCCACCGATTAAAGCACCTTCCACTATCACCCCACCGCCCCCCAAAGCAGCCACGAATGTTTTGGTGTGCAGCGGCACTGAACCTTTCTGGCGCATCGACGTGACCGATACCAATTTAAGCGTAAATATGATGGATGGCCCGCAATACACTGTCCCCGTCACATTCCGCCAAACCTCGGCGAATAACACCACCATCGCCGTGATTGCCGGAAGCGCAGGCACTAATAATACTCAAGCGTTCATGCAAAAAGTCAACAGTTGCAGTGATGGGATGTCGGATACTAATTACCCGTACAGCGTTACGGCGGTGTTGAATAACCAGCGAGTCGTGTCAGGGTGTTGCCAAGTGCGGTAACAGCATAGAAAAACAGGGAGATCATGGGTACACTCTGCCCTTTTCTCCTCTGTGCAAGGAACCCCCATGTCCCACATGCAGTTCGACCTGCTCACCACCGATGGCAATGCGCGGCGCGGTCGCCTCACTTTTCCGCGTGGCACGGTAGAAACCCCCGCCTTTATGCCTGTCGGCACGTATGGCACGGTCAAAGCCATGACCCCCGAAGAACTGCAAGGCATTGGTGCTGAAATTATCCTCGGCAACACCTTCCACCTAATGTTGCGCCCCGGCACGGAGATTGTGCAATTGCATGGCGATTTGCACAATTTTATGCACTGGGAAAAACCGATTCTCACCGATTCCGGCGGTTTCCAAGTGTTTTCACTGGCAGAAATGCGCAAGATTTCCGAAGAAGGCGTGCGTTTTCAATCGCCGGTGAATGGCGCAAAAGTGTTGATGACCCCGGAATCGTCCATGCAAGTGCAGCGTGAACTCGGCTCGGACATCGTAATGATTTTCGACGAATGTACGCCCTTCCCCGCCACGCCCGACGAAGCCCGCCATTCGATGGAGCTTTCCTTGCGCTGGGCAAAACGCAGTAAAGATGCACACGAGGGCAACCCTTCCGCCCTGTTTGGCATTGTGCAAGGCGGTATGTACGAAGATTTGCGCAAAACTTCCGCCCACGGTTTGCTCGACATCGGTTTTGACGGCTACGCCATCGGCGGTTTGTCAGTCGGCGAACCCAAAGACGAACGCGATAAAGTGCTGGAATGCACCTTGCCCGAACTCCCCACTGACCGCCCGCGTTACCTCATGGGGGTAGGCAAACCGGAAGACATTGTGGAAGGTGTTCGGCGCGGGGTAGATATGTTCGATTGCGTGATCCCCACCCGCAATGCGCGTAACGGCTTTTTGTTTACCCGCTACGGCACGTTGAAAATCCGCAACAGCCAATACCAGCACGATACCCGCCCAATTGATGAGCAGTGCGGTTGTTACACCTGCCAGCATTATTCCCGTGCCTACCTGCGCCATTTGGACAAATGCACCGAAATTTTGGGTGCGCGGCTGAACACCATCCACAATTTATATTACTACCAAGAATTGATGCGCGGTATCCGCGACGCGATTGCAGCGGGAACGTTTGAGGCATTCGTGCGCGATTTTTACGCCTTACGCACCAAGGCTGAGGATAGCTGACTACCACAACAGGGTTATTGGCATCACACCGCCCTACCCCGATAATCTTGACATATTCCCTAGGATAATCGGTACACACCTTGCAGCTTTCCAACGAAGACAACCTGCGGCTCAACGTCCTGCTTGCCCAACCGCTGCAAGCCGTGCGCATCAACGAGTCCACCATGACCGTCCACGCCCTCACCGAGCGCGGCGAAGCGAAAGTGCGCCTCAACCCCACCGCGCGGGACGAGCAATACCTGCGCTGGGTACGCGAATTACTCTCCATGAAAGTCACCGGTTCCCCCGGCGGCTACCCGATTTTCCTGAAACGCTGGACGCGCATGGGCCACGCCCGCAATAACCTCGACCAAATGCTGCTCCTCGGCGAACCCGAAGCCGTCGCCGCAGTGGTCTACACCCCCGGTCTAACCCACGACATCGCGAAACGCGCATGGTGGGCAAGCCCCAGTGCCACCAACGCCCGCTGCCTCTTAGAAAATCCCGAAGTCGTCGCGGGCGAACTTGGTAAGGAACTCACCGCCTACCTGCTCGAATTCCTACCCTTCGAGGAAATCCAACTCGACGTAGTAGACACCGTGCGCCTCTGCCTGCAAGGTGAACTCATTCCCCCCAGCGAACGCACCAAACTCTGGGAACGCGCCAAACGCAAAAACCCGTTCTACATCGGCTTCCTGCACGCTGACCC
>JBEUIR010000147.1:0-3287 GCA_040415395.1 Candidatus Thiothrix namsaraevi | reverse complement strand
GACGCAAAAGCCGTGCGCGACACCTTGAATCCCGACACATTGCCCCTATTTAAGGCTATGTTAATATTGGCGCAAATGGGGGAAGATTCCCTCATTCCGTATTTTGGCGGCAACGATTCGGTCGGTTCAGTGATGCGCAAACGCCTCGAACCCTTGATCAAACCCTTGCTGGCGCAAACCACCCTTTTACTCAAATAGGTACATCCATGCCCTACTACGTGTTCAAAATCACCCAGCCCAACCCGATGATCAAAAATCTGGACATGCAGCAAGCCTGCGAAACTTATCCAGAAGCCCGTGAACTGGCACGCAGCCTACGTGCACAACAAGAACCGGGCGACAAAGCCATCGTCAAAATCGTCTTCGCCGCAAGCCTTTTGGAAGCCGAAGAAAACTTACACGAAACCCGCGAAAAACCCATCCTAATGGAATGGGAAAAGTAAGCATCACGTATGGATGAAGACCAATACCGCAGTGTTTACCGCGAAGTTAACGCCAACCGCTGTGTATTCGAGAAGGCATTAAATAATCGGCGTTGCGATTGCAGCCGCCATGAGCGTTTTCTGCTGGCAACCCGCGAAGCAGTGGGCTGTAAATCAGCAGCCAGTCTCGCCAATTGCACGGTTTTTTTGGACACCTTGCGCGAAAAATCCCGCTTTGCCCTGCGTGAAACCCTGATTGATGGCCCATTGCCGCACAATAAAGAACTCAAAGTGCAAGCAGGCGGCACCTTAGCCCTGCAACAGCACCTGTTTCCTGAGCAAATAGCGGCAAAAACCACGCAAGACATCTACGCATTGGTCAACATCGCGCTGTCAAAATACGTTAACATTGCCGATTTCCCGTATGGCGAACTCGTTAGAGGTGTCGTCCACTACGAAAGCCGCCCCAAACGCGGCAAATAACCCAGTTTTTAGGTGATAAATGGATCGTTTTCCCGTTTTTCTTGATCTGCATAACCGTCAATGCCTCGTGGTTGGCGGTGGCAAAGTAGCCGAACGTAAAGTGGATAGCCTGCTCAAAGCCGGTGCTGTCGTGACGCTGGTATCGCCGTTCATCACCGCAGAAATGGCGATTACCATCAGCGGTTACAAGGTCAAGCATCACACGCGCCCGTTTGAAGACAGCGACATTGCCGAACAATTTCTGGTGATTGCAGCCACCAATAACCCCAGCGTGAATGCACGAATTGCCCGCATGGCAGACGCACGCCATATTCTCGTCAATGTGGTGGATGATGCAACCGTTGGCAATTTCATTATCCCCTCGGTCGTCGATCGTTCACCCGTGATGATTGCGGTATCAACAGGCGGCGCGTCCCCCGTATTGGCACGGCAATTGCGGATGAAGCTGGAAACCATGATTCCGCCCCAATGCGGCGAACTCGCCGGTATCACCGAAGAATACCGCGACATTGTGAAAAAACACCTGCCCGAAGCACAGCGCAAAACCTTCTGGGAAAAAGCCTTAAAAGGCCCGTTTGCCGAACTGGTGTACGCCGGTCACGTCGAGGATGCCCGCCGTTTGCTGGATGAAATGCTGGCAAGCTACCCCAGCGGACAAACGATGGGCGAAGTGTATTTGGTCGGCGCAGGCCCCGGCGACCCGGATTTGCTGACCTTCAAAGCCTTGCGCCTAATGCAGCAAGCCGACGTGATGGTTTACGACCGCCTCGTCTCCAAGTCGATTCTGGACATGGCAAACCAACGCGCCGAACGCATTTACGTCGGCAAAGAAAAAGCCAGCCACGCTGTACCGCAAGATCAAATCAACGACTTGCTGGTGAAACTTGCCAAGCAAGGCAAGCGCGTGTTGCGTCTGAAAGGCGGCGATCCGTTCATCTTCGGGCGCGGCGGCGAAGAAATCGAAACACTGGCAGAAAATGGCGTGCCGTTCCAAGTCGTCCCCGGCATTACCGCCGCTTCCGGCTGTTCGTCTTACGCGGGGATTCCGCTCACCCACCGCGATTACGCACAATCCTGCACCTTTGCCACCGGGCATTTGAAAGACGGCAGCATTGATCTGAATTGGGCGCAATTGTCGCAACCGAACCAAACCGTGGTGTTCTACATGGGCTTGACCGGTATCGAAATCATCAGCCAGCAATTGCAGGCCTTTGGGCGTTCTGGCGATACCCCCGCCGCATTAGTCGAGCAAGGCACAACCCGCAACCAGCGCGTCCACATCGGCACGATTGCTACCTTGCCGCAATTGGTAAAAGACAGCGGGGTTCGCGCCCCCACCCTCACCATCGTCGGCGAAGTGGTGCAGTTGCATAGCAAATTGCATTGGTACGAACCGCAACGCCACGTTATTGCCAGCGAATTCAGCCTCGACCACCCTGTTGCTCCTGTGGAGGTATAAGCCATGTCCGAAACCCGTATCAACGTTGAAACCTTCAAGCAAAATCTCAATGCCACTGGGCAAGATTTCAAACACAATATGAGTTCCGAAGGCAGTTGTTCCGAAAACGAACCCTACGCGATGCAAGTCATCGACGACAGCATGGAACCGGAATTCGCCAAAGGTTGTGTGATTGTGATCGACCCGACCGGCATTGTGCGTGACGGCGCGTATGTATTTGCGATTGACGACAAAGACGAATACATTTTCCGCCAGTTGCGCATTGTCGAAGGCAAATACATCCTCGTGGCTCTCAATGAGAACTACGAAGCCATCGAAATCAGCGGCATGAAGCGCATCGAAGGCGTGATTACCCAACGTTCGGCGGGCAGTTACCGACCACCGAACGGTAAACGCCGCACCTACCACAAGTGGTACGACAAATGACCATCCTATACGGCATCCCCAATTGCGACACCGTAAAAAAAGCCCGTGCATGGTTGGGTGAGCGCGGGATCGAATACACTTTCCACGATTTTCGTAAAGATGGCGTAAATCCGGTATGGTTACGCGCTTGGGTGGACGAATTCGGCTGGGAAACGCTGGTTAACCGCAAAGGCACGACTTGGCGCACACTGCCGGAAGAAACCCGCGAAAACATGGATGAAGCGGTTGCGTTAGTGGTGATGGAAGAATTGCCGTCGATCATTAAACGTCCGTTGCTTGATACGGGGACGCGGCATGTGGTGGGCTTTTCACCGGATGCTTACCGCGAGCTTTTTCAAAACTAAAACATGAGATTCTTTGATGTCCGCTACTCTCGATCTTGCTATCGACCTAATTTCACGCCCCTCCGTCACCCCGTTAGACGAAGGTTGTCAGCAATTGCTGGCTGATCGCCTTGCGCCGCTGGGCTTTGTTGCCGAACACCTGCGTTTTGGTGA
>JBEUIR010000146.1:1706-5955 GCA_040415395.1 Candidatus Thiothrix namsaraevi | reverse complement strand
GCCTGCATCAGCAATTGTGGTCCCGCCTCTTTGTAATCAAAACGCTCGATCCAGCTTTCGGCATTTTCGCGGAAAAATTGCTGGAAGGCATTGAGCAGCTTGGGCATATCAAGGCGGCGGTCGGCAGTCAGATACCACGCTTGTTGCTGGACAATGCTGCTTTGTTCTGCCCATGTCAGTTCACGCGGGATGATTTCTTGGTAAATGCGGTTGGTAATGCGTAACTGCGGCCTGATTTCAACCAGCCCAAGGTCAGCCACGTATTCCAAATCATCGACGGGAATACCACTGAGGTTTTCATCGCCTGACAGCAGTGCGGCAATGATTTTGTGTACCCGTGGCTCACGCAATTTATCGGCAAGCTGGGCAAGGTGGGTGGCACGGGAATAGATCAGCCGTTCACGCGCCGCGCGGTAGCGTTCCAAGGTAATCGGGGTACTGCGGTCACGGGCGGTTTTGTCTTCCCAAACCAACTCATTCCCTAGGGCATTAACCAGCCACGGTTGCCCACGGGTGTCCTCCCACAGTTCGGGGAATAGCGCCGCATCGAAGGTTTGTCCGGTGGCGGCAGTGTGTTGCGCGTACAAGGCTTCGACTTCGACGCGCTTGAAATTGCCCATCACCAAGGATTTTGCCTTGACGTTGAAGGCGCTACCGCCGGTAATGATTTCGTGGTGCGCGGTGTGGATGCGGTAATCACGCACATCACGCACCCCGCAGAGGATCACACTTTGCGGGAAAGGAATGCCGGGGCGACCGATGTAGCCTTCGCGCAATTGCCGCAATAGGGAAATGAGGGTGTCGCCAACCAAGGCATCCACTTCGTCGATCATCAGCACGAGGGGTTTGTCGGAGACACGCGCCCAGCGGCTGAGCAGGGTTTTGAATGCGCCATCTGCGCCACTGTTATGCCAGATAGCCTCCCGCCATTCCCGCAAACGGGTGTCATTCAAACGCACTTCAGCCCCTTCCACCAAACTGTCCACGATGGTTTTCATACCGCGCACCACATCGCCCCGTGCTGATTGTGCCGACTCGACGTTGATGTAGAGCGCGGTGTAGTCGCCGGATTGGTTCAACACATCCATCATGGCCAGCAGGGTGCTGGTTTTGCCGGTTTGACGCGGCGCGTGCAGCACGAAAAACTTTTCGACGGCAATCAGTTGCTGAACGTCTTCCCAGTCCAAGCGTTGCATGGGGTCTATGCTGTAATGCTTGGCAGGGTGGACGGGGCCGGTGGTGTTGAAGTGTCGTTGCATGGCAGTGGATGCTCGTTAAGTGCTTGGGGTAAGGGTAGCATAAGTCGGGTGCTACATCCCCCACACACCCCTCCCCGGTTATTACAGCTCCAATTTAAATCTGGATGGAATTACGCTGTACACCGGCCCCGGCAATGATATTAACTTATTGATTGGAAACGCTTTACTTCACCCCAGCAATGCAACATCAGCCGCCAACTATGTCGCACCGGGCAGGATGCCCAAAAGTGAAGACGAGGATACCGACGACTAACCCACTGAAAATGGCGAGGTTATGACCACCATCATACCTCGCCACTCATCAGTAAAAAATTAACTAGCATCTAAAAACATTTATTATTAGTGAACCATAACAATGGGCTAAATCAACAGGAGACAATGAATGAAAATGAACAAATCCCTACGTCATGCATTTGCACTGAGCAGCGCACTGGCTATCGCACTAACCACCGGTAGCCTCATGGCAGCGGATGCCGCTAAGACAAAAGCCGCACCAACGGACATCCTCACTTACAAAATCGCCTTGGCAGAAGACGGCAAAACTTACCAAGTCATGATGAAACCGTCTGTCACCCCAAAACCCGACATCAGCTTGACTGGGCAAGTCACCATCAAGGTTCCGCATGACAGTAGCTTTAAGGTGACAGGTTTGAACAGCGCAGTAGAAGGTTCCAATTGGGTAGAAGCTTCCCGTGTGGATGCGCCAAAAGAAGACGCAAAAAGCGACTACATTTCCTTCTCTTTCGTGGGTTTGCAAGGCGCGAGCGCCCGCAACTACCAATGGGAAGCAGGCAAAGAACAAGTCGTGTTCAGCTTCCAGAATGAAGGCGGTTGTGTCGATGGCGTTTCCCTGATGGCGAAAGACGATGCCTTCAACGCCGCGCCAAACTCTGCCAATACCAACCCCGGCAACCAGTTTACTAATTTAGGCTGGGGTGCTGTCAGCGAAAACCATTACGCTGGCAATGAAGGCGCTGCAATTACCTGTAAAAAATAATACAACCATTGCATTCCGCAATACTCAATTAATCATTATAAAAATTAGCGAGAGACTCCACTCATGCATTCCACAACACTTCGCAAATACCTTGGTTTGAGCGCTTCCGTCCTGTTACTCGCGGGTAACAGTGCATGGGCAGCGCAAACCTTGGAATACAGTATCCGTTGGGATACCAAAGATGACCGTTATCGCGTCTTCATGAAACCGAACGCAACACCGTCACCTAAAGACATGAGCATGACGGGGCAGTTCACCATCCGCGTACCTCACACCACCGGAGCGGCTGCTTTTACTGTTGACGACCCTAAAATCCCTGTCGCCAATACTACCTGGTCAAACGACTCACGGGTTGATTCCCCATCTGAAGACAGCAGTGTTGACTACCTGTCCTTCAGCTTGAATATGCTCAAGTCTGATGCGTTCCAGTGGAAGGCAGGTGAAGAAAAAGAGGTCTTCAGCTTCAGCAACCGTGGTGCGTGTTTAGGACCAGTTGCCTTAATCAACAACGAAAATGACCCGTTCAACAAACCGCTATTGAACGGTGGTAACAACTCCGCAGGCACCAATCCCGGCAACCAATTCACCAACTTGGGCTGGGGTGATCGTGATGAAAACAACTATTTAGGCAATTACGGCACGGCAGCGGACTGTCGCGATAGCTTGGACAGCGACAAAGACGGTCTCAAAGACGGCGTAGAAAAAGCCATTGGTACTAACCCACTGAATCCCGATTCCGACGGTGATGGCATCCCGGATGGCATAGAAGCACCGGGCGGCGTTGCGGTTGACACCGATGGCGACGGCAAAATCAATGCCAATGACCCAGACGACGACAATGATGGGGTGCTCACGATATTTGAAAACTACAACGGCGGCTCACCCACCGACGATGATACCGACGGCGACAAAACGCCTGATTACTTGGATACCGACGATGACGGTGACGGCATTCTTTCCAAAAACGAAAACAATGACCCGAATGGTGACGGCAATCCAGCCGATGCCAGAGACACCGACGGCGACAAAATTCCCGACTATTTGGACAAAGACGACAATCGCCCAGACACTGACAAAGATGGCATTAAAGACGCGGACGACATTGACGACGACAACGACGGTATTCTGGACACTGACGAAGGCAATGGCGTAACCGACACTGACAAAGATGGCACCCCCGATAGCCGCGATCTTGATAGCGACAATGACGGCGTTCTAGACAGCATCGAAGGTAACGACGCCAACGGTGACGGCAAAGCCGATGTTACTCCAACTGGTAAAGACACCGATAAGGACGGTCTGGATGATGCCTTCGACCCTGACAACAGTGGTAAGCCTGTTGCCAAGCAAGATTTGGATAAAGATGGCAAACCTGACTTCCAAGATACTGACGATGACGGCGATGGCATCCTGACCAAAAACGAAGACCTTAATGCAGATGGCATTCTTGGCAACGACGATACCGATGCTGACGGCAAACCGAATTATCTGGACAACGATGATGACGGTGACGGTAAGCTCTCTGCCGCAGAAGGCAATGACCCGGACAAAAACGGTGCACCGAATGATGCACTGGATACCGACGGCGACAAAATCCCTGACTATTTGGATAAGGACGACACCGACGGCCCGCTCGGCGATTCCGATAAAGACGGCTTGACCAATGCAGATGAGGCGAAAGCGGGGACTGACCCGAAAAATCCCGACTCCGACGGTGATGGTATCGGCGACAAAATCGAAGTAGGTCCAACCCCAGCCACCCCGATTGATTCCGACAAAGACGGTAAAATCGACGCGCTGGACACCGACGATGATAACGACGGCGTACTCACCAAAAACGAAAACTACAACGGCGGCACACCAGCGGATGACGACAGCGACGGTGATAAAATTCCAGACTATCTGGATACCGACGATGACGGCGATGGCAAACTGTCCAAAGACGAAAACAACGATCCGAACAAAGACGGTTCACCCGCCGATGCGAGAGACA
>JBEUIR010000146.1:0-1606 GCA_040415395.1 Candidatus Thiothrix namsaraevi | reverse complement strand
GATGACAATGACGGGGTACTGACCAAGTTTGAAAACTACAATGGCGGCACACCGGCGGATGACGACACCGACGGCGATAAAATTCCAGACTATCTGGATACCGACGATGACGGCGATGGCAAAGTTTCTCGAAATGAGAAAAATGACCCGAACGGTGACGGCAACCCAGTGGACGCAGTAGACACCGACGGTGACGGCAAGCCAGATTACCTCGACACCAATGAAACCGACGGCCCTAAAGGCGACCCGGATGGTGACGGCGTAAGCAACGAAGACGAAACCAAACGCGGTACTGATCCGAGAAATCCAGACAGCGACGGTGACGGTCTCAAAGACGGCGACGAAATCAAAGCTGGCACTAACCCGCTGAACAAAGACAGCGACGGTGACGGCATTGACGACAAAACCGAAGTCGGTGCCGACCCAGCCAAACCGATTGATACCGATGGTGACGGCAAACCCAACGCCAACGATCCCGATGATGACAATGACGGGGTACTCACCAAGTTTGAAAACTACAACGGCGGCACACCGGCGGATGACGACACCGACGGCGATAAAATTCCAAACTATTTGGATACCGACGATGACGGTGATGGCATCCTGTCTAAAGACGAAGGCAACGACCCGAACAAAGACGGCGATCCTAAGGATGCATTAGATGGTGACATGGATGGTATTCCAGACTACCTCGACACCAGTGTCGATGCGGTCAAAATCCAAGTCAAAGCCATGTTGCAAGGCGCTTACAACAGCACCAGCAAATTGATGCAAGACGAATTACGTACCAAAAATCTGCTCCCACTGAGCCAACCGTACAATATCGGCAGCATCAAGTACGCTGGCAAAGAAGCGGCGGTTGCTAGCCAATTTGCTATTACCGGCAATAATGCACCGGTTGACTGGGTATTGGTCGAAATCCGTGATGCCGCCACACCTGCAACCATCAAGGCACGTATTGCTGGCTTGGTACAACGGGATGGCGACATTGTGGATGCAGCAACAGGCAACACCGCGCTGATGTTGACGGGTTTGTTACCTGGCAGCTACCACGTTTCTGTACGCCACCGTAACCACCTTGGGGCCATGACTGCCACGCCGGTAACGATTAGCGGCGGCGCAGTGCCAAGCATTGACTTCACCAAGCCAAGCACCACGGTCTTTGGGAAAGAATCCCGGATCATGGCAAGTGGTGGCACGGTAGCATTGTTATGGGCGGGTAACGCGAATACGGATATTCGTGCGATTGCCAACGGCCCATCCAACGACACCGGCGTGATCTTGGGTGATGTCCTGCTGGCAAAAGAAAACCTGTCCGTCAGTACTAACTACCGTGTGGCGGGTTATCAAGCAACCGACATCAATATGGACGGCATCACCATCTTTGCAGGCCCGTCTAACGACGTGAACATGCTGCTGGGTAACGTCTTGTTGCATCCGAGTAACAGCACCTTCAGTGCCAACTACATCATCAATCAGCAATTGCCTTGATGAGCAACAGTCTGGGGGCGGGTTTCCCGCCCTCCGGCTACAACACCAACCTCACTATAAAGAATCCATTAATGCTTATAAACCTGCGCCAGACAGTCATTCACTGCCTCACGTT
>JBEUIR010000145.1:0-6004 GCA_040415395.1 Candidatus Thiothrix namsaraevi | reverse complement strand
GTGGGGTCTCCCCATGTGAGAGTAGGTCAACGCCAAGCATCAATTCTAAAGCCCCGTTAACGGTTTCCGTTGCGGGGCTTTTTTTATGCCTGTGATTTGTGAACTACAACACCATAAAAAATGCCCGCATCAGCGGGCAAAGTTAGTTAACCATTTAGACACCCGTTTTAATGTCTGTTGAAACTGTTCATGTTGGACGGGTTTGGTTAAGTATGTGGATGCGCCAGCAATAACCCCCTGAACTTCATCCAGTGGTGATGTTTTGCCACTTAGCATAATGATTGGGGTTTTTTTCATGGTTTTGCTAGAGCGCATTTTGCGACAGACTTCGTAGCCATCAATGCCGGGCATAATGACATCCAAGAATACTAAGTCATATTGCTTTTGCGCCGACTTTTCTAGGGCTTCTTCGCCTGTTTCCGCAAATTCTGCTGCAATATTGGCGTGGCGTAGCTCAATTTCTAACTGCTTACGAATGGCGGCACTATCATCGACAACGAGTGCGGTATAACGGGAGACCTCTGGCGGTTCAGTCGCGTTTTCTGGTATAGCCACTGTTGGAGCGGGTATTTCCTGTACGAGTATTTCTGGTTCTATTGTACTTGGTTCTGGAGTCGATTCTATGGTGATTTCTGGACTCGCCGTAATCGCTGGACGTGATCTGAGCAATTGTGCTGCATCATCAATAGCTCGCATAACACGAGTTACTAACAGTGGGCGCTGCAATAAAATGTCATAAGGCAGATCAGATTCACCAATACGGATATGTACAGCGGTATTGTCGGGCAGTTCAACGTCATCCAGTGTGATTATAATTTCAGAACACGTGATGTCGGGTTGCAAGTTGTAATGTTTGCCTTGCGATGCACCAAAGGTAACGACACGTTGAATAACTGCCTGATCTTTTTCGGGAAGCTCGAATAAACAAATGCCAATTGTTTCTTTTGTTGTGGTAAGCATGGGATTTCTCTCTTTAATCAGGCTGCAAGTTGTGTTTGCAGCCAGCGCTGTAATTGTTTGTTGAGGGTGTCGTAATCAACTGGCTTCGTGAGGTAAGCATCAACCCCCGCTTGTTGCGCCATATTGCGGTGCTTTTGCGTACCACGCGAGGTGATCATAACAATTGGCACGTGGCGTTTTTCAGGCCAGATGCGGATGGCTTGCGTCATTTCTAAGCCATTCATCCGAGGCATTTCTAAGTCGGTTAACACCAGTTCTATTTCATATTCATGCAATTGTTGCAGTGCTTCGAGGCCATCAACAGCGGTCATGGCTTGATGCCCCATTTGTTCGACCATGAGGCTCAGCGATTTACGGTTGCTGAGTGAATCGTCAACGATGAGGATGCGGGTGCGTTGTGCCGTTTTGTGGGCATTAAGTATTGGGTTGCTGTTTAAGGTGAGTTGACCATTTTCCAGATGACGCAAGATACGCAATACGTCTAATACCGGCGCTACTGCGCCATTGGCGAGGATACAAGCACCACTGACACCTTGGGCTAAATTAAGCCACGGGGCGAGACTTTTAACTACGATGTCACGCGGTTGCTGGATTTCATCGACATACAACGCATAACTTTTTTGCTCACTGGCAATGATCAAGAGTGAATGGCCTTTGCGTAAGTCGGGTGCTGGCGCTTGCCAGCCGAGCAATTGTGCCAATTGCAGCACTTCCAGCGATTGTTCTTGGTGTTGAATGAACCAGTTTTCACCTTCAAATTGGTATTGATCGGGCGCGACATAGAGCAATTGCTGAATGGTATTGCTGGGAATGGCGACTAAATTATTGCCTGCACGCACTAATAAGGCATTGGTGGCAATCAGCGTCAGTGGGACTTGGATGTGAATGGTGGTGCCTTGCCCCATTTGGCTACTGATGTGTAGCAAGCCTTGCAAGTCTTCGACGGCGGTTTGCACCACATCCATGCCCACGCCACGCCCAGAAATATCGCTGACTTGATCGCGGGTGGTGAAGCCCGGTTGTAGGATCAGGCGTAAGGTATCGGCTTCGCTGAGTTTGCTATCAGATTTGATCATGCCGCGTTCGATAGCACGCGCCCGGATTTGCTCAGGGTTTAAGCCTTGTCCATCATCAGTCAGGGTGAGGTGAATTTGGTTGCCTTTTTGTTCAAAACGCAGCTCAATTTGACCTTCTGGCGATTTGCCTGCGGCTTGGCGTGCTTCGGGTGTTTCGATACCATGGTCAACTGCATTGCGCAACATGTGCAACAGGGGCGCGTTTAGCCCTTGCAAGATGTCGGTATCCACTTGCAGGTTTTGCCCGATGATACTGATGTTAGCTTGCTTGTCGGTACGACGGCAGGTTTCCCGCACGGTACGTTCTAAGCGCGTGACCATGGATTGCACCGGAATGAGGCGGGTGCGCAAAATGGTTTCACTGAGTTGCCGTTGCAGGCGTTGTTGCTGATAAACCTGCTCGGAAATTTGGCGAATTTGCTGTTGTAGATTGCGGGTTAATTCACGGTTATCGGCAATGGATTCGATGAGCAAATTAGACGTGCTGTGTAAATCGTTATAGGCTTCCAATTCCAGTTGGTCAAAACCATCTGCCTGACTCAGGGTTGCAAAAGACTGATAGGTGGATGGTGAATGCAGGTTGGTCGATTGCTGGTCAATGGTTTCACTGAGTTCCTCTAGCATCTGGCGAATGTGTTCGTCTTGCTGTTGGAGCTGTTTGCCAAATGCCAAGGTGTGTTGTGCTTGTTCAGCAATTTGGCTGGTGGAGGTAATGAGTTCCCCAGCTAAATTGAGCAAGCGTTGTACGGTTTCCAGCGGAACACTTAAATGGGTGGAACTGCTGCGCGGTACTTCAGCACTGGGCGTACTGTCGGTGTTATTAGTTGTATCATCGGTGGTTAAACCCGACTGAATGATAAAGTCGGGCAAAATCAGTGGTGTTGATGGCAATAGTTCGGAAATATCAGGTTCGGCAGATTCTAATGCTGCTTCGGCAAGGCGTAATTCCCAAACATCCATTTCCGCCAGTAAACTATTGTACTCGTCTGGAAGCGGCTTGCGTTCTTGTAAATGGTCAAACAGGGTTTCTAGGCAATCAGCGCACGCAGCTAAGGTTTTGCCTAAACCATTAGGTAAGTGAGGGTTGATGTCGAGTTCGAGAATATCCTCCAGTCGGTGGGTGAAGGCGGCGATAGCCTTGACACCGACGACCCCACTTGCCCCTTTAACCGTATGCGCCAGACGCGCCGCATGGCGTTTTTGTTCTGGGGTGTTGTCACCTTGAGAAATCAGGTGAATCAAACGGGCGGCTTCGGCGATTTGCCCCGGCGTTTCTTGTAAATAAGCTTCCAATAATTCGGGGTGAATGTCAGCATCCCAAGCCAGTGGGTTTTGTGCTACGGCATTGCCTTGTGAGGTTGAATCAATAGAATCAACCGTTGCGATGATTTCTTCTTCGAGAGATGCTGGTTGCAGGGTATTAACGCGCAGGTTAACCAGCAAGTTTTCCAAAATATCCGGCGTGGGCGGTTCTGGCCAGGCTTCATTCATCAGTTCTGCGGCAATCGCAGGCAAATGAGAGTGATCTTCTGGCTCGCGCAGTGCAAAGGCAGCGAGTTCGATCCAGCCGAATAGTTGCCCGCCTTGCAGCAGTTCGAGGATGGCTTCCGGTAACATTTCCTGATAGCTAAGCAGCAGGTCATGTATCCACTCTGCGGTTTGTGCCACACCCGCCATGCCGTACTGATGGGCAGTTTCAGACAGGCGTTGGTATTCGGCGACTATCGTGGCGGCAGTCGCTGCGATTTCTTCTGGCTCTTCCGCAAGCGGGTTGAGGCTGGAGAGTTGCAGGGCAACATCTTCCAGTACTTCGGCAAAGGCGCTGACATCATCCATGGCTTACGCATCCAGTTTGAAAACGTTAACCGATTTCACCAGACGTTGCCCGTATTCCGCCATGTTTTTGGTCAATCCGGTGAGGGATAGTAATTCTTTACCGGTGGATTGGGTGGCTTCCACGATGCGTTCGGCGCGGGTTTGCAGCGATTTACTGATGGCGACTTGTTCGGCTGAGGATTCGGCAATTTTCTCTACCGAAGCGACTAATTGGTTAGTGGCTTCGAGCGTGGCTTGCATTTGCTGCGCGGCTTCGCTGGCAAGCGTGGAGCCGTTGACCACTTGGGCGATGGTGTTATCCATCGTGGCGATGGTGGTGTTGGCTTCTTGCTGAATATTGCGTACCAAGGTGGAAATCTGGTTGGTGGAATCACGCGAGCTTTCCGCCAAACGTTGGATTTCTTCGGCGATCATCGAGAACCCGCGTCCGGCATCACCGGCAGCCGTGGCCTGCATACTGGCGTTGAGTGCGAGTACGGTGGTGCGTTCGGAGAGGTTGTTGATGAAGTCGATGATTTGGCTGATTTCTTGGGAACGTTCACCGAGGCGTTTCAAGCGTTTGCCGGTTTCTTGTACGGTGTCACGGATATTGGTGATGTTTTCCATACTACGCGATACGGCTTGCTGCGCGTGACGGGTGGTGCTGGAGGTGGTGTCCGCAACCTGATTGGCGTGCTGCGCAAAAGCGGCAATGCTATCCAGGCGTTGTAAAATATTGCCTAATTGCGCGGTGGTTTCTTCCGCTTCAGCTTGTTCCAATTGTGCCAGTTTGTTGACTGCCAAGGCGTAGTGGTTAACGTCTTGTGACGTGGTTTCAACGGAAGTGGCGACTTCGCGTACTTGTTTGAGTACGTCAGCGGTATCTTCAGCAAGCTGGTTAATCGCATCAGCTAACGGGCCGGTCGCATCTTCGGTAACTTTGGCGCGAACGGTTAGGTCACGTTCGCTCAGGTCGAATACCGCATTCAGCAATGCGCCCACTGATTGGTTAAGTTGCTGGTTCTCTTGGTCGATACGCGCTTGGGTGGTGATACGGTCTTCGATCATTTGGTCAAAGTTTTGTCCGAGTTCGGCTAATTCATTTTTGCCTTCAAGTTCTACACGGGCATTCAAATCACCGTCCGAAATTTTACGCATTGTGCTAATGAGTTGCTCGATAGAATCCGCAATGGATTTGTAAATAAAGAAGCCTAGGGCTGCGGCAATTAGTGTGCCTAATAAAATCAAGGTAATGCTGGTAATCAGGAAGGTGCCAACATTCTTTTGCGCCCCGACGAAAGCGGCTTCTGCTTGTTTAATGTCACGTTCCACTTCCTGATGGATGCTGTCACGTAACGGTTCGGTGTCGGTATCGAGGTCGTTTTGCAGGTACAACTCAAGCTTGCCACGGTCTTCTGTTTTGAGCAGTTCGTCAGCGCTACGGATTGCACGTAGTAGGTTATCGACTTCTTTAAAGGCTGTTTGGGTTTGCTCATCCTGCATTTGTGCCGTTTTTGCGGCTTGATAACTGGGTAAGATGCTGCTACTGAGGTCAGCATCGAGCTTTTCAAGCGTTTTTCGCCCATCCTCCCAAGTGCGGCTGCCGATCTGCACTTCGTGCAGCAATGCCACGTAATCACGTTGCATCCGGCGGATAACTTTATTGCCTTTGTCGATAGCGACAACGCGGAGGTTGATGTCTTCCAGCGCTAAACGGTTTTGGTTTAATGCAATAATTGCGAAAATACCCGTGATGAATAGGATGGCTAATGGAACCAGAATGAGTGCATAAATGCGGCGAGCAACGGATAAGTTGCTCAGAAAACCGGTGCGTTTCTTTGCCTGAGTGGTCATGATGATTTCCCTCGCTTAATCTTTCGTTGGTGTTTTTTGTTGTGGGTCGAGCCAGTCACCCCAGGTGCTATCTTGCATGGCCAACCATTTATCGTTGGTATGGCGTGTCATAACGACCAGATTTGAGCCTTGATTGTCATTAGTAAAGTCCATCGTTAAACCACCAAGGTCAAACTGCTGATCTTTAAGTGTGGCGATTAAATTGGCGCGGGAAATCATCATGACCACTCAGGCAAAGAAACGCACCGGTTTTCTGAGCAACTTATCCGTTGCTCGCCGCATTTATGCACTCATTCTGG
>JBEUIR010000144.1:0-6035 GCA_040415395.1 Candidatus Thiothrix namsaraevi | reverse complement strand
TGGATTCCGGTGCAGCCGCTGTGCGTTTGCAGCAATTGATTGACCTAACCAAAAGTTTTAATGCCTGATGAGTACCCCTGATATTTTGCAAAAAATCCTGCGCACCAAGCAGGAAGAAATCGCGGCACGTTCTGCGGTGCGTAGTCTGGCGCAATTGCAGGAGGAGGCAGCGAGTGCTTCGCCCGTGCGTGGTTTCGAGCAAGCCATGCGTAAGCGTCTGGCGGCAGGTGAATCCGCAGTGATTGCGGAAATCAAAAAAGCCTCGCCAAGCAAAGGTTTGATTCGTGCCGATTTCGATCCGCCTGCGATTGCGGCGAGTTACGAACGTGGTGGGGCAGCGTGTTTGTCGGTGCTGACCGATGCGCAATACTTTCAAGGCAACGAAAGTTATTTGCAAGCAGCGCGTGCGGCGTGCCAATTGCCCGTTATTCGTAAAGATTTCATCGTTGATCGTTATCAGGTATACGAAGCACGGGCAATCGGCGCAGATTGCATCCTGCTGATCGTGGCGGCATTGGCTGATGCACAGATGACGGATCTGTACGCGCTGGCAACGGAACTGGGCATGGATGCACTGATTGAAGTGCATGACAAGGATGAACTTGGGCGTGCCTTGCGTCTCAATGCCCCACTGATCGGCATCAATAACCGCAATTTGCGTACCTTCGAGACCTCCCTGCAAACCACCCTTGATTTGTTGCCTGACGTGCCGGAAAACGTGTTACTGGTGACAGAAAGCAGCATTCACACCCCTGCTGATGTCAGGCTGATGCGTGATCATGGCGTTAATGCCTTTTTGGTCGGCGAAGCCTTGATGCGGGCGGATGATCCCGGCACTGCACTCCATAACCTATTTTTTTAGCAAGCAAGTAGAGATAACCCATGTTGGTACACCCTCAATTTGACCCCGTGGCGATAGCACTTGGCCCTTTGCAAGTGCATTGGTACGGGCTGATGTATGTGATTGGTTTCCTCGGTTTTCTGATTATTGGCAAGATACGCTCTAAAGAACCTAACAGCGTCATGAACTCGGATCGGGTGGATGACATGATGTTCTGGGGGGCGATTGGTGTGGTTGCCGGTGGGCGCATTGGTTACATGCTGTTTTATAATCTGAAGGGTTTGTTGTCTGACCCGCTGTCGTTATTTCAGATTTGGGATGGCGGCATGAGTTTCCACGGCGGTTTGCTGGGGGTTATTCTGGCGATGTTCTTGCTGGCGCGGCGTTGGAAGCTGAATTTCTTTCAGGTCAGTGATTTTGTTGCACCACTTGTACCGATTGGTTTAGGGGTGGGGCGTATCGGTAATTTCATCAACGGCGAATTGTGGGGCAGGGCGACGGATGTGCCGTGGGGCATGGTGTTCCCGCAAGTGGATAATATCGTGCGGCATCCATCACAGCTTTATCAAGCATTCCTCGAAGGTTTGGTGCTGTTCCTCGTGTTGAATTGGTTCAGGAAGCGTTCGCCACCCGTGGGGGCAATTTCCGGCTTATTCCTCGTTGGTTACGGCATTGCGCGGGTTGTTGTGGAGTTTGTGCGTGAACCGGATGTGGCGCTTGGTTACGTGGCATGGGGTTGGGTCACGCAAGGGCAAGTGTTGAGTGTGCCGATGATTCTGCTCGGCATGTTGTTTATGTGGTTTGCGTATAAAAAGGCTAAAGCATGAAGCAATACCTCGATTTAATGCGCCATGTGCGTGATCACGGTGTCGTCAAAGCCGATCGCACAGGAACGGGTACGGTATCCGTATTCGGTTATCAGATGCGCTTTGATTTGAGTGCTGGGTTTCCACTCGTCACCACCAAGAAGTTACATTTGCGCTCAATCATTCATGAATTGCTGTGGTTTCTGAAAGGCGACACCAATATCCGTTATTTGAAAGAAAATGGTGTCAGTATTTGGGATGAATGGGCAGATGAAAACGGTGAGTTGGGGCCGGTTTACGGCTACCAGTGGCGCAACTGGCCGACACCTGATGGGCGGCATATTGACCAGATTGCCCAAATTATCCAGCAATTAAAAACCAACCCCGATTCGCGCCGCATTATCGTCAGCGCGTGGAATGTGGCGGATGTGGACAATATGGCATTGCCACCGTGCCACGCCTTTTTCCAGTTTTACGTGGCAGATGGCAAGCTGTCGTGCCAGTTGTACCAGCGCAGTGCGGATATTTTCCTCGGTGTGCCGTTCAATATTGCCTCCTACGCCTTGCTGACGCTGATGGTGGCGCAGGTCACTGGGCTGCAACCCGGTGAATTCATTCATACATTGGGGGATGCGCACCTGTATTCTAACCACTTGGAGCAGGTAGAATTGCAACTGAGCCGTGAGCCATACCCTTTGCCGCAGATGAAACTGAATCCCACCGTGACCGATTTGTTTGACTTTACCTATGATGATTTTGAACTGGTCGGCTACGAGCATCATCCGCACATAAGGGCGTCGGTCGCAGTTTGACTAGTACCTATTACTCCCGCAAACGTTCCACACCTCGCCCACCGTTAATGGCAGCCCGTTCCATTCTCCTCGAAGGTAGTCCCATGATCCGCTCAATTAAGAAACTTCTGGTCGCCAACCGTGGCGAAATCGCAATCCGTATTTTGCGTGCCGCAGCCGAACTCAAGCTGTGTACGGTTTCCATCTATACCTATGAAGACCGTTTTTCACCGCACCGTTACAAGGCTGATGAAGCCTACCAGATCGGCAAGGACGACGAACCGCTCAAGCCTTACCTCGATATTGAAGCCATTATTGAAACCGCTAAGCGTCATCATGTGGACGCGATTCATCCCGGTTACGGTTTCTTGTCTGAAAACGTGCAATTCGCACGGCGTTGTCGTGAAGAAGGCATTATTTTTGTGGGGCCGACACCGGAAGCGATGCAGCGTTTAGGCGACAAAGTTGCCGCCAAAGAAAACGCGATCACTGCCGGTTTGCCCGTTATCGAAGATAGCCGCGAACCCTTAGATACGCTGGAGATTGCGCGTCGTGAAGCTGACCGTATTGGCTACCCGCTGATGTTGAAAGCTGCATCGGGCGGTGGTGGACGCGGGATGCGTGTCTTGCGTGAACCGTCACAGTTGGAAGGCGCGTACCACGATGCGCGTAACGAAGCCCTGAAAGCCTTCGGCGATGCCACTGTTTTCCTCGAAAAATACATCGACTCGCCCAAACACATCGAAATTCAGATTTTGGGTGATACTCACGGCAATTTGGTGCATTTGTACGAGCGCGATTGCTCCGTGCAACGCCGCTTCCAAAAAGTGGTGGAAGTTGCGCCTAGCACCAGCTTGAAAGATGAAACCCGCGAAAACCTGTACAAATACGCGCTGGCCATTACCCGCCATGTGGATTATTCCTGCGCCGGTACGGTTGAATTCTTGGTCGATAAAGACGAGCGCATTTACTTCATCGAAGTGAATCCGCGTGTGCAGGTCGAACACACCATCACCGAAGAAATCACCGGCATCGACATCGTGCGTAGCCAGATTTTGATTGCAGGTGGCGCACGGCTGGATGACCCCGACATCGGGATTCCCAACCAAGAATCGGTGGAATGCAACGGTTACGCGGTACAGTGCCGTATCACCACCGAAGACCCTGAAAACGGTTTCAAACCCGATTACGGCACGATTATCGCGTACCGTAGCAGCGGTGGTTTTGGTGTGCGCTTGGATGCGGGCGCGGCTTACCCTGGCGCAAAAGTATCGCCGTTCTTCGACTCCATGCTGGTCAAAGTGACGACGTGGGGGCGCACGTTGGAAGGTGCGGCGAACCGCAACTTACGTGCTTTGCAAGAATTCCGCATCCGTGGCGTGAAAACCAATATCGGTTTCCTCGAAAATGTGCTGCAACATGAAGTGTTTACCGAAGGTAAGTGCGCTGTTACCTTCATTGATAACCACCCTGAACTGTTCCACACCACCCGACGCTTTGACCGTGGCACAAAAACGCTGAAATTCATCGGCAACGTCACCGTTAACGGCAACCCAGACGTGAAATACGTCGACCCCAACAAGCATTTCCGCAAACCGATCATCCCCGCTTTCGACAAGTTAGGCGCGTACCCGCAGGGCAGCAAAAACTTGCTGGACGAGATGGGTGCGGAGAAATTTTGCCAGTGGGTGAAAGAGCAGCCAAACATTTTCTATACCGATACCACGCTGCGTGATGCACACCAGTCTTTGCTGGCAACCCGTGTGCGTACCGACGACATGATGAAAATTGCGGAAGGTTTGGCGAAAAACCACCCGCAATTATTCTCGCTGGAACTGTGGGGAGGGGCAACGTTTGACGTGGCGATGCGCTTTTTACACGAATGCCCGTGGGATCGTCTCAAGCTGTTGCGTGAAGCGATTCCTAATATCCTGTTCCAAATGCTGTTCCGTGGCTCAAATGCGGTGGGTTATACCGCTTACCCCGACAATGTGGTGGAAGCCTTCATTGAAAAGTCGTGGGAAAACGGTATCGACGTGTTCCGTATTTTCGACTCGCTGAACTGGATTGAAGGGATGCGCAAGTCCATCCAAGTCGTGCGCGAACGCACGGGTGGGATTGCGGAAGGCACGATTTGCTATACCGGCGACGTACTGAACAAAGATCCATCGAACAAGTTCAACCTGCAATATTATTTGGATTTGGCGAAGCAATTGGAAGATGCGGGTGCGCACATGCTGGCGGTCAAGGATATGGCAGGCGTGTTGAAGCCGTATGCAGCGACCACACTGATTACCGCCTTGAAAGAAACGGTTGGTATTCCGATTCATTTGCACACACATGATACCGCGTCGATCCAATCTGCCACTTTGCTGAAAGCGATTGAAGCGGGTGTGGATATTGTGGATGGTTGCATGAGTTCCATGTCGGGGCTGACTTCGCAGGTCAACTTGAACTCGCTGATTGCCGCGATGGAAGGTCAGCCGCGTGAACAGCCGTTTAACCTGAAGTCGTTGAATGCTTATGCCAATTACTGGGAAGACGTGCGCGAAATGTACTACCCGTTTGAATCCGGCTTGAAAGCGGGGACGGCGGAAGTCTACAACCATGAAATTCCGGGTGGTCAGTATTCCAACCTGCGTCCGCAAGCAATTGCGCTGGGCTTGGAACATAAATTCGAGGAAGTGAAGGAAAACTACGCGGTGGTCAACCGCATGTTCGGTGACATTGTGAAAGTGACTCCATCGTCCAAAGTCGTGGGCGATATGGCGATTTACATGACATCCAACGGCTTAACTGAACAGGATGTAATGGAACGTGGGCGCACCTTGGCATTCCCTGATTCCGTGATCGACTTGTTCAAAGGCGGCTTGGGGCAAGTGCCGGGTGGTTTCCCGAAGACGTTGAGCGACATTATCCTCAAGGGCGAGAAGCCGTACACAGGGCGTCCGAATGATCACCTGAAGCCGGTGGATTTGGATGCGGCATTTGAAGCCTTCAAGCAAGAGTTCGACCAAGAGCAAAGCTTCCTTGATTTCTTGTCATTCACGATGTATCCGGCGGTATTCCGCGATTTTTACAAGCATCAGCAGGAATACGGTGACATTAGCCATTTACCGACTTCGCTATTCTTCTACGGCTTGAAACTGAATGAGGAAGTGCTAGTTGAGTTGGGGCGCGGTAAGGTGCTGATTATCCGTTTGCTGTACCGTTCGCCAACGGATGATAACGGCATGTGTGGCGTGACGTTTGACTTCAACGGGCAAATCCGTGCGGTGCAAATCCGTGATTTGTCGGTGAAGCCAACCCGCGCTACCAATCGCAAAGCGGTTGATCCGAATGAAGTCGGTACATCGTTGCAAGGCAAGTTATCCGCCATCATGGTCAAAGCGGGCGATGAAGTGGAGCAGAATGCGCCGCTGTTTGTCATTGAAGCCATGAAAATGGAAACCACCATTACTGCGCCAGAGGCGGGTAAGGTGAAGAAAGTTCACTTGCAGGCTGGCGAGTTGGTCGAACAGGGCGATTTAGTGGTCGAATTCGAATAAGTTTTAGGTTTTTCGTTTCTTTACCCCCTCCATCTCTGACAGAAGGGGG
>JBEUIR010000143.1:0-6076 GCA_040415395.1 Candidatus Thiothrix namsaraevi | reverse complement strand
GGGTGTGTCTTGTTCCAACAATAGACTGCAATCGACGTTGTGCATATCGAGGATCGGATAACGGTAAGCAAGCGTTGGGGCGTTGAAATAGTCGGGCATGGTTAAGCGGTCAC
This sequence comes from Candidatus Thiothrix namsaraevi, assembly GCA_040415395.1. GTDB lineage: Bacteria > Pseudomonadota > Gammaproteobacteria > Thiotrichales > Thiotrichaceae > Thiothrix > Thiothrix namsaraevi. The sequence continues at coordinate 5,963 of JBEUIR010000143.1, read as the reverse complement.
GCCCGATGTAAATCAGGTGTTGATGAATGGAATAGCCGGGATGCGCGAGTTGAATGTCGGTGAAGGTTAGCATCAGTTAATGTTTAAGTTTCGACCGACTCGACACCCGATACAACACCGGAATCGCAAACAACGTCAGCACGGTTGAAAACCCAACCCCCCACACAATCGCCGTCGCGACTGGCCCCCAGATCAGCGACTGGCCCCCCAAGCCAGTGGCGAGTGAAAACAAACCCGCCATCGTGGTCAAGGATGTAATCAGCACCGGAATCACCCGCCGCCGCGCTGCATACACCGTAGCGTGCAACACACTCATCCCCAATTCACGCCGGTCATTCGCCGCAGAAATCAACACAATCGCCGAATTCACCGCAATCCCCGCCAACGCCACCACCCCGTACAAGGTATACAAACTCAGCGGATTTTGCGTCACCAGCAAGCCATACACCACCCCGGTAAACGCCATCGGCACAGTCGACAAAATCAGCAACGGCTGCCAATAACTGCGAAATTGCGTCCCCAGAATCAGATACATTAACCCCACACCAAACAGGAACAACATCCCAATCGCATCCATGCTTTCCTGAATATCATCAAGTTGCCCCGCAAAATCCAAATCAATATTCGGGAATTGCGCCTGATAAGGTTTCCACCCCTCCAGCAAGAGCTGATTCGCCTGCACCGCATCCAACGCACACTGCGCATAATCCGGTGCTGCCCCGCTGAACATCGGTTGCAAGCGGCATTCGTAAAACGGCTCATCCGGGCGTTTCACCAAATCCGCCTCCAAGGTAATGGCGCGGCGGAAATTGTAATGGCGGATATTCCCCAACGACACGCCTTTCTGTTCTTCCACCAATTCGCGCAACGGCACACTGCCGCCATCCGCAGTCGGCAAACGGAAATCCAGCAACTGATCCACCGTGCGCAAATCCCCTTCTTGGCGTTTGACCCGCACCTCCAGTTTTTCGCCCTGATCCTGCATATCCGCGACCACTTCGCCATCCACCAGCAAGCGCAAGCTACGGCTAACCTCATCCGGCGACACTCCCGCACGGCGGATATTGTCGTGGCGCAAGCGCAAAGTCATTTCCATCTGACCGGGGCTGGCATCATCGGTAATGTCTTTGAAACCCGGATTCGCATTCAGAATTTGTTTGAGTGCTGCCGTTGCACCCTGAATTTCGGCGTAATTATCGCCACGCACTTTCACACTGATTGGCTTAGCCGCAGGTGGCCCACCCGCCAATTCCAGAAACGCAATATTCACCGCCCCCGGCACGTTCACCACATCGGCACGCATCCCCTCGATAATGGTTTTCACCTCCCGCGAACCCTCCGACATGGGCTTAAGGCTCACCACCATTTGCCCATAACGCGCCCCGTACAGCGGCTCGGTTTCGGTAAACATCATCCCCGCGTAAGCCACCACAGAACGCGCATCCTCCGGCTGCAAATGCTTTTTCACCTGCTGCTCGACTTGTTGCACCTTTTGCATGGTTTCGTCCAGCGCGGTAGAACTCGGCATTTCCACGTTCACATAAAACAGCCGCAAACTGTCCGCCGCAAAGAAATTCATCGGAATCAAACCAGCCCCGACAATCCCCACCGCCAGCACAAACATCAACACCACCGCACTCAACGCCGCACGCGGGAAGCGCAACACTTTCACCAGCAAACGCGCGTACTTCACTTGAATCCAATGGGTAGCACGCATCCGCATTTTTTGAACCCGCGACGGCTTATCAAAGCGCATTTTCGTGCTGGCAACGTGCGCAGGCAACATCCAAAACGCCTCAATCAAACTAATCGCCAATGCCAGCGTCACCACCATCGGAATCACTTGCATGAATTTGCCCAAAATCCCCGGCAACAACATCAGCGGCAAAAACGCTGCAATCGTGGTTAGCACGGCAGTCGTCACCGGCAACGCCACCTCGCGCATGGATTCCACCGCCGCCGTGACCGCATCCACGCCGTGTTGCAAGCGGTAATAAATCGACTCAACCACCACCACCGCATCATCCACCAACATCCCCAACACAATCACAATGCCCAGCAACACCGTCACATTCAGGGTTTCACCCATGCCGGACAACACCCAAAACGTCGCCGCCAGGGTAAACGGAATACCAATCGTGGTCAGCGCAGCAATCTTGAAACCCAGAAATAACCAAGTCACGAATAACACCAACACAAAGCCCAACAAAGCATTGCTTTCCATAATGCCGATGGCTTCACGGGTGGGAATGGTTTGATCATCGACCAGCACCAGCTTCACCCCGCTGGCACCGATTTGCTGGTTACGCGCGTCAATATAAGTTTTCAGGCGCTCCACCAAATCCAGCACATTGGCTTTGTCTTCCTTCATCACCGCGAACAATACCGCTGGTTCGCCATCCAAACGCACCTTTTGAGTGGCTTCGGAGCGAGCGCGTTCCACACTCGCCACCCGTGACAATGGCACTTCGCCCTGCACACCGGGAACGGGCAATTCCCCCAAGGCTTGCGGGTCGCTGGTTTTGCCGCTTAAACGCACCAGCCAACTTTGCTTATCCACATCCAAACTGCCAGCGGATAAATCCCGAAACCAAGCACGTACCGTATCGCTCAATTGCCCCGGCGTTAACCCTAAGGATTCGAGTGCGACGCTATCAAAACGCACTTGCAGTTCCGGGTCATCCAACGCCACCGGGTCAACCCGATCCACGCCCTTAATCTGCTCCAGGGCTTTTTCGATATTTTTGGATTGAACACGCAAATTTTCATCATCAGCAACGCTTTGCACCGCAATCATCGCCGACGGGAACGCATTCGCAGTGGTAATTTCCAGCACAATCGAATCCATCGCTTCTGCTGGCAATAAGCTCTCGACGTTCTGAATTTCACGGCGCAAATCGGCAAGACGTTTATCGAACGCTCGCTCGTCAATGTCTTCAAAGCGCACCAACAGGCTGGAAATATTCGCCCGGCTATTGCTCGACACAAATTTCATGTCGGATATGCCACGAATCGCATCTTCTAACGGATCAGTAATACGCTTTTCCACGTCTTCCGCACTCGCCCCCGGCAACGCGGTAATAATCGAAATCCAGTTGAAATTAATCGTGGGGTCTTGCTGGCGCGGCATTGCGTTATAAGCGGTAAAGCCAATAATCAGCACCAACACGAAAGTGAGGTTCGCGAGAACATGGTTTTGTATGAGGCGGCGATACATCAGGGTTTCTCCAGCGTCACGGCTTGCCCATCCCTTGCCCGCAGGCGGTTTTGATCAATCAAGCGCACCGAAGTGGGCAAGTCGATCAACACCGGCTGCCCTTCTTTCGCATCGGGAAGCGGGTGGAACTTTGCCATGCCATCCACTTCCAGCATCACCCCCAAACCACCTTCGCGGCGCACCACCCAACTCGCCGGTAATGCCTGTAATTTACCTTGCCACACCACGCGCCCACTGCGCCCAACCGGCAAAGAATGTTCACCCTTGAGGGTAAAGCGCACCTCTTGCGTGCGGGTATTTCCGGCGATTTGCCCGACCACCGCACGGCGTTCCAGCGGAATCGTCACACCATCGGCAACAAAGCGTAATTCAGCCCCTTGCGTTTGATCCTGCACTTCATCCACCGACAAACTGGCACTCACTTCCAGCGCTTTGTCTTGCAGCAATTGGAACGCGGGTGTGCCGGGCGTGGCTTGTTGCCCCACCTGCACATGACGGCGGGTAATTTGTCCGGCAAACGGCGCTTTGATGGCGCAACGTGAAACTGCAAGCTGTGCGGTGTCGGTTTGCGATTTGGCAACTGCCACTTCTGCCTTGGCAGCTTCAGCATCAGCGGCAGCTTTATCCAAGATTTCAGCAGGCACAACGCCGGTATTACGCAAGCGTTGATTACGCTGGAGTTGCGTTGTCGCCAGTTGGTAACGCGCATTCGCAGCATCCAGCCCTGCTTTGGCTTGACTCAAGGCAAACGTGTTATCGCGGCAGTCCAATTCCGCCAATACTTGACCCGCTTGCACGGTATCGCCGGTATCCGCTCGCAATTGGATAACTTTCGCAGAAATTTCAGCACTGAGCGTGCTATCGTTCAAACTGATCAGCGTTGCTGTTACACTACGTTCAGATGCTTGCAAAACCTCCCCCAAAGATCGCACCGTCACCGTTAAGGAGTCCGCTGGGGTATCAGCCATGCTGAAACCAGACAGAGAGAGGGTGACTATCGTCGTGAGGAGTGGGAGGCGTAAAGATTGACGCAGCATCGGTATTATCACTTCTTAACAGGTTGCGAAACGTTAGAATGCAAGATATATAGAGTTTTGTAAATTTCAGTTTTGTAACGTCGCATAGCAAACAACCGTTATTATCAACACAAACTAGGAGAGGAACCATGCCACAACTTTTTTCTGCCGAATGGATGAACGAACTCAAGGATCTCTGGAACGGCGATCCTGATGTTAAAGACAAGCTTGCCGCCATTGGGTTCAATTCCACCATTGCGTGTGGTCTGAAAGGCGAAGCCAAGCCCATCGGTGTTTTCGTGGTCGAAAACGGCGAATGTGTTCGCGCTGGCGATTACAACGGCGAAACCTTGGATTGGGACATGCGGGCGGATCGCAAAGATTGGATGAAATGGACCAAAGAACCGATGGGTATGGTCGGTCTGGGAACCGCTTACACCTTCGGCAAACTGAAATTCCTGTCAGGTGACTACGGCGCAATGCTCAAAAACCCTGCGATGGCTGGACCATTCGTAAAATCTTTCGCGCTGATGGCTAAGATTGACACTCAATAAAATAGTTGTCATTTAGGGAATAAAAACCTCAGGGAAGCCATCACTCAGTGGCTTCCCTTGACACTTACGGTAGGAGATTTCATGAACTTTATTCGCAATATTCTTGCCATTATTGGCTTGGTCGCCATTGTTGGCGGCGCATACGCTTACACCAAATTTGCACCAATGATGGCGCAAATGGGCGACATGGACATTGGCGCTGAAAAAGCCGCCTTAGACAGCTTTGACCCCAAAGCAAAAGATGTTTACATGAATATGTGGACTAAGTTGAAAGAAACCGGTAACTCAGCGGATGCTACCGTGGTTAAATATTCATTGGCTGAAGGCATTTCCCCGGAAGATGCTGAAGAGTCCATGAAATCCATTGCCAATAAGCACAATATTAAAGCTGTTGGCGAGCTACCGCTATCTGAACAGGTCAAGCTGGAAACCGGGCAAGATCAACGCTTCCTGAAAATCTACCAGTTCTGCAACCCGCAAACTGCCATGAAAATGGTCGATTTCAGCGATGCATTCGCAGCTTATCTGCCTTGCCGCATTGCGATGATCCAAGACAAGGAAGGTAAATATCACCTGTACTCCCTGAATATGGACATGATGATTTACGGCGGCAAAACCCTGCCACCTGAACTTCATGCCGAAGCGGTCAAAGTGCAAGAAATCATGACAGACATTATGCGGGGCGGTGCAGAAGGCGATTTCTAATTGCCTTCGGCTGTTTCACTATCAGACGGAGGGGGAGAACAACACTCCTCCTCAGTCGGTCCAAAGATCACGCCGAGCGTAATCAAGACGATACTCGCATACCACATCCAAAATCCCATTCCCAAATTAACAATCCGCGTATTGGCTTCCTGCCCCGGAATCTCGGTAAACCAGAAAGCCTGCCCCGCCAATAACACGCCTAACACCACCAAGACCATCGCCCGATTCGGGTAGCGCGACATCAACAACACGCCCAACAGTTCCAGCAAATTGGCATACCAAGCAAACTGGAAGATACCGAACCCCAGCCAACCCGTAGCGGCGACCCAATAGCCCATGACCACCCCACTGTCGGTATAAAACGTCACCTGGGTAAATGACATCACCCACAGCAAGCCACCTAAAAACAAGCTTAATCCGGGCAATGACAATAAATCGAATCTGATTATTCGTGACACTGTATTCATCCAT
>JBEUIR010000142.1:0-6100 GCA_040415395.1 Candidatus Thiothrix namsaraevi | reverse complement strand
TTGTGGCAGCCGTTCTCAGGAATATTGCCGGTAACGTGTTTGAAGACGTGAACTACGGCGGTGGTGCTGGACGCGCCTTCAATGCCACCCAAGGCATGATGGGTATCAGCGGTGCAACCGTGGAATTGCGTAATAGCAGCAATGCCTTGGTCGCCACGACCACCACAGCGAACGATGGCAACTACACCTTCTCCAACATTCCCGTCGGTACTTACACCGTACAGGTGGTAAACGCCAGCGTGCGCTCTACCCGCCCCGACTCCAACGGCTCAGAACGCGGGGTTATTACCTACCGTACCGATGGAGCTGGCACTGTGCTGAATACGGCGAACACAACCTTCAGCCAAACTGTCACCCTTAGTACCACCAACCTCAGCAATGTCAGTTTCGGCTTCAACTTCGACACCGTGACCAATACCAATGACAGCGGTGCGGGTTCACTGCGTCAGTTCCTGATCAATGCGAATCTATTGGGTGGCGATGCCACACTGGCACAAATCGGGCGCACCGCAGGTAAAGAAAATGCGATTTTGGAACTTTCCACCAGTGACCCGAATTACACCACGGGTTATTGGAGCATCCCGTTGCAAAGTGCACTGCCCAGCATTACTGCGCCTATTGTATTAGATGCCTCACTCCCACCCGGCTCTAACAGTAATCCAATATTGGAATTGAAAGGCACCAACGCAGGCAGCGGTGCTAACGGCCTAACTTTGGGCGCTGGCAGCAACGCCAGCACCATCCGCAAATTGGCGATCACAGGCTTTGCCGGGTCGGGCATTTACATTGATAGCAGTAACCAGAATAGTTTGCTGGCTAACCATATTGGCATTACCCCATCCGGCATTACGCGGGCTAACACCGGCTCAGGCATTCGCATCAACGCCGCCAGCAGCAATAAAATCGGTGGCATTAACGATGGTGAAGGCAATCTGATTACCAATAATGGTGACAGTGGTATTAGCATCACGGGTTCAGGGTCAATATTCAACAGCATTCTTGGCAACAGTATTTACGCCAATACCAAGTTAGGCATTGATTTGGTTGGTGGCACTGAAAACAGTTTCGGTGTAACTGCCAATGATGCCGGTGATGTTGATTCTGGTCCGAACAGCCTCATCAATTACCCAGACGTGAAGGTTAACTCCTTCGGTGCCAATGGCACGAAGATTGTGACGCATGACTTCAATCTGGATTTAGCAGCAGGCGATTACCGTCTCGAGTTCTTTGTTAGCACGGCTAAAGATGCATCCGGTAATGGTGAAGGTCAAACTTTCATCGGCAGCAAAGACCTGAGCCACCCCGGCACGGGGAATCTCAATTTCAAAGGTACGCTCAATGCCAAAATAACCGTGGCGAAAGGTGCCCACATCAGTGCGACCTTGACCCAGAAAACCGACCCAACGACCTATGGCTCCACCTCGGAATTTTCAGGTATCCGCGATGGCATTACCACGCAGGTCTGTGACAGCCTGATTGATGACACCACTAGCGGCTCAAACATGGTGATTGATGAAACTGACCTGACGACCGTCATCAAACTGCTAGAAACTAAAGACTCCAGTGGTAATCCGATTACTTACGTCATTAGCGGGGGAGCAGATGGCAGCTTCTTCACTATTACCAACCCAACTCCCGGCGCAACCTTGGATTGCGCTACCGTAAAGTTCTTGGTCAGTAACATCATTATCACCAAATCTGCCTTGGCAGATAACGAGGCTGAAACCCGTGCTATTGTCACACCGGGCGTCTTACCGCTCCCCGGTAACTATGAGCTGCCAATGGATAAGGACAAAGATAACGTCTATGACCTGCAAATCACCGCGACCACGGTTGATGGCAAGAAATACGTGCGCAACATGAATGTAAGGGTAATGGATACCAACGAAGCACCCAACATCACGTCGGCAACAGCGCTCACCTTGGCAGAAGACAGCCATGCCGAGGTGCTCAGCGTCAAAGCGCAAGATCCCGATGCTAACGAAAAACTAAGCTACCGCATTAGTGGGGGCATAGATAGCAGCCACTTCGAGATTAATGCGACCACTGGTTTGCTGCGTTTCCGTGCCACTCCCGACTACGACGCACCAATGGATACTAACCGCGACAACCTGTACGAAGTGGAAGTCACCGTGACAGACAAAGGTGGCTTGACTAACAGCAAACTCTTCAAAATCAGCATTGTGAACAACACGGCGGATGACGGTGTAGTCGCTAATGTACGGGTGCTCTTGCAAGGTGCTTATAACAGCAACACCGCACTCATGTCTGCTGATCTGAACACCTTGGGTTTATTGCCCAACAAACAGCCTTACCAATACGCCCCATTCAACCATGCAGGTACTGAAACCCTCAGCACCATGCTCAAGGAAACCACTGGCAACAATGCGGTAGTGGACTGGGCATTGGTTGATTTGCGCACCAGCGTTAGCACCATCGTAGCCAGCCGTGCTGTTATGTTACGACGCGACGGGGATTTAGTGGACTCGCAAACCGGCTCAGCCAACTTACACTTTGCCAACATTAAGGCAGGCAATTACTACATCAGTGTACGCCACCGTAACCATTTGGGTGTGATGAGTGCCAGCCCGGTCAGCTTGGATAACAATGCAAAATTGATCAACTTTGCAGCCAGCTCAACAGCGGTGAAAGGCGAAGAAGCCCGTATATTGAACGGTAAAGCGGCGCTAATGTGGGCAGGTGACATCAATGGCAGCAACACCCTGACCGCCAACGGTCCAAATAATGATGTTACCAGCCTACTGGGACGAATCATTACGGATACCGCTAATAGCCAAGGCAATACCAACCATATCCTAGCGGGCTATCTCAACACCGACATCAACTTTGATGGCAAGACGCTGTTTACCGGCCCCAACAATGACACCTCACTGCTGGTGGGTAATATCTTACTGCACCCGCTCAACAGTGGTTTTGCGGCGAACTACATCGTAAAAGGCGGGTTGCATTAAAAAAGGGGCATCCCGTACCTAACGGGATACCCCTAGCGTGTAAAAATCGCAGTATGTTTAAAAGTTGCTAATCAAACGGGTATAACAAATCCAGTTATTGGTTGGATAAGTTGGCAAACCATCTGGCACTTCACCATAATGACGTAACGCCACCATACTGCCACCGCGTAGATTACTGGCGGTGATTGGCAAGCCGTAGTCAACCCCTTGGTAATTGCACTCGATGCGCCCGTCAGCACTCTGACTGACGGGTGTTCCCGGTGCATACCCACACTGTTCGGCAGTTCTCGCCAAATTCTCGGAACAATAAGCTGCTTCATTCGGTTTATTGACCGTATCCGGGAAAACCTTAAGGTCAATATTCGGGCGCTGCCCATTGTCATTCACTTGCACGAGATTCAACAGTTCTTCCATTGTCGGTAAACGCCATTGGGATCTGCCACACAAACCAGTATTGTTAACTCTATTTACATAACTGTAGGCATCGCAATTCCCAAGCCCCTCACACAGCGTCCTGCCATTGCTATCCCTGGTACTGGCATAACCAGCATAGTTGTGGAAATGCCGGTAGCGCCACGCGCTGTTACGCAGCCCAGTACTGGTTTTAGATTCCCATACCTTGCCGGTAGCGTTCTCTTTGACACACTCCCACGACGGGGCAGAAGCAGGCAAGGCATTGCCCGCACTGTCGAGTTTGGTATAGCGACGTGCTGCATTTGCCGCTGCTACTTCCGATGCTACTTGGCTAGCAGCGGTGCGAGTCGATTGCAATGCTTTTTCAGCCGCTTCACGGGCAGTCTTAGCCGCCTGTTCTGCGGCTTTTGCCTGCGTCACCAACGTTTGAATGTCGGCTACGGTCTCTATACCAGCAGCATCCGTCTGGATTTTTTCAACCTGCGTTTTTTCCGCTACTGCTTTCCCCGCTTCTGTCGCTGCCTGCGCCGCATAGGTTTTAGTCTGGTTGAGGGCTTCGGCAACTTCTGGATAAGATGCGGCCAGTTGTTCGGCCCGTAGTGCTGCGGAACCAGCACTTGCACGTGCTGACTGTGCCGCTTGCACTTCCCCATTGATAGTGATTGCAACCGTGCTAATCTCTTTGCGTGCGGTTGCAATAGCAGCCGCTTTGTCCGCTGCTGCTTGTGCCGCCACTGCTGCTTTGTCCGCTGCTGCTTGTGCCGCCAAAACAGCCGAAGCCGCTGCTTTGTCTGCTGATACTTGTGCCGCTGCTGCTGCTGATTTTGCCTGGTCTGCTTCATCAGTAGCAGATTTATCAATAGCCGCTTTCGCCGCTGCCTGCGTCGATGCTTGCGCTGCTGTTTTTGCTGCTGCTGCTGCATCAGCAGCAGCCTTGTCCGCTGCGATTTTATCCGCCGCCTGTGCCGCTGCTGCGGCTACCTGTGCGGCAGATGCTGCTGCGGTAGCTGCCGATTGTGCGGCAGTCACCGCAGCTCGCGCCGCAGTTTCTTCTGCGGAGGGGCCGCTACTGCCACCACAGGCAGTGAGCAGTGATGACATCACAACGCCCGCCAGTAGTAATTGCCCTTGCTTAGCGATAGAGGCTTTATTGAACGTATGAACCTTGACACTGTTCATATTCATGATTTATTACCTATAAGTGATTAATTGGGGTTTATGCTAACAATCGTTTATTATATGGCAATCATTATCAAAATATTAATCGAATTTACTAATGGTAGTTTTCTTATGCCAAACAGCACCCAAAAGTTGCATGGCATTCTGACCTCAGCAGTGGCACAAACCCCCACAACCTGCTACTTTATCGCGTCCCTATCAGCACACTTTTAAAGACAGCCATGCAGCCAAGAAAAATACTCATTACCAGCGCACTGCCCTATGCCAATGGATCCATTCATTTAGGTCACATGGTGGAACACATTCAGACCGATATTTGGGCGCGTTTCCAACGCTTACGTGGTCATGAATGTTACGCTGTGTGTGCTGACGATGCGCATGGCACACCCATTATGCTCCATGCACAAAAACTGGGAATTGAACCAGAAGAACTCATCGCCCGTATCAGTGATGAACACCAACGTGATTTTGCTGGTTTTAACATCAGCTATGACAATTACTACAGCACCCACTCTGACGAAAACCGCCACTTCGCCGAATTCATCTACAAAGCGGCGCGTGACAACGGGCATATTGAAAAACGCACGATTCACCAAGCTTACGATGCTCAAGCAAAAATGTTCCTGCCCGACCGTTTCATTAAAGGCGAATGCCCACGTTGTGGCGCGGCGGATCAATACGGCGATAACTGCGAAGCTTGCGGTGCGACTTACTCCCCCACTGATTTGAAAAATGCGGTGTCAGCAATTTCCGGCACGACTCCGATTGAAAAAGAAACCGACCACTATTTCTTTAAGCTGGGGCATTTTGAAACCTTTCTGCGCGAATTCCTTGCCAGCGGCGCGGTACAAAAAGAAATCGCCAACAAGCAAATGGAATGGTTTGAGTCGGATCAAGGCTTGAGTGATTGGGATGTGTCCCGCGACGCACCTTACTGGGGCTTTAAAATTCCCGACACTGATGACAAATATTTTTACGTGTGGCTGGATGCGCCGATTGGTTATTTAGCCAGCTTCAAAAACCTGTGTGAACGCACTGGGCTGGACTTCGATAGCTTCTGGAAAGCCGATTCCACCGCCGAGGTATACCACTTCATCGGTAAAGACATCGCCTATTTCCACACGCTGTTTTGGCCTGCCCTGTTGCATGGCGCGGGTTTCCGCACCCCCAGCGCGGTGCATTGCCACGGCTTTCTGACGGTAAACGGCGCGAAAATGTCCAAATCACGCGGCACATTTATTCAAGCCGAAAGCTACCTCAAGCATTTGAACCCGGAATGGTTACGCTACTATTTCGCCAGCAAACTCAGCAATGGCGTGGATGACATCGACCTTAACTTCGAAGATTTCGTAGCGCGAGTCAACAGCGATTTAGTCGGCAAAGTGGTTAACATTGCCTCGCGCTGCGCCGGTTTCATCAACAAACGTTTTGACAATAAACTGGCTGATACGCTGCCTGACCCCGCGTTATATCAGGAATTTAGCGATGCCTCTGAACGTATCGCCGAACTGTACGAAACCCGTCGCTACGGTCAG
>JBEUIR010000141.1:0-6140 GCA_040415395.1 Candidatus Thiothrix namsaraevi | reverse complement strand
GGTGCGGATAACTGTGCCAATTCCCCACCCCAGCTATAACACACGCGCCGCTCTGGATTCGCCGAATCAGTCGGCAAATTGGTCAATGAATAAATTTTCGCACCAGAACCTGTACCGCAATCATTCCCAATCTGTACGCCGCCGTGCGCCTGAATCAAGGAGAACGGGGTAATATGCACATTATTACCCACGTGCAATTCACCAACTTCGTGTTGATAATTCGGATTCTCCAACACTTTCGCCCCTTGTTCTAAGGGCACTTTTCCCGCCATTAGGATGCAATAGCGGTCAATCCACACGTTATCTCCTAGGTGAATATCCCTAGCGCCCTGAATAATTACCCCTTCATCAATGACGAGGTTTTTTCCACAACTGCCAAAACGACGGCTGTAATACCAAGAACGTACAGTACGCCCCGCCGAGCCACCCAGTGGGCGAATCATGCTTCTCAGTAAATTATCAAAAAATAATGCGATCGACTTCAACATGAATAATCCTGTTTCTAATAGCGATGGGGAAAATTAGGACATGACTTGTCCGCCGTTCACGCGAATCGTTTCCCCAGTCAAATAATCGGACTGACGCGAGGCCAGAAAAGCCACGACACCCGCCACGTCATCGGGCTTAGCAATGCGCCGCAAGGGTACACGCGCTGCCGCCATTAAGCGGATACGTTCCGGCACTTCTGCTAACTGTGCGGTATCGGTCATACCGGGGGCAACCATATTCACGCGAATCCCTTTGGGGGACAGCTCAATCGCCAACGCATGACTAAAGCCATCTAACGCCGCTTTCGCGGTGATAAACGGCAACAAATTCCCCATTGGGGCTTCAATCAATTGCGCACTGATGTGGATAATTTTACCGTAATTTGCCACTTCCATTTGCGGCGTCACATGGCGCACGAGATAAAACGCACCTTGCAAAGCAGTCTGCAAGTGCGTATCAAAATCCTGCCATTGCACATCTTCCCAGCGAATCGCTGCCATCGGAGCCGTAGTGCAATTGACCAATACCGTAATATTGCCCAAATGCCGCTGCACATAATGCGCCATATTCGCAACAGCGGTTTCGTTACGAATATCCGCTGCCACCATTACCGCTTTTTGCCCAGTTGCCTCAACATCGCGCAGCACCGCTTCCGCATTCGCCACTTGGGTGAAATAGTGAACCGCCACATCAAAACCGGCTGCCGCCAAGTGACGGCATACCGCGCCACCAATGCCGCCTGAACCGCCCACGACTAATGCCACCGGGCGCGGTGGTTCTGGCTCGATACTGGGATCATCCTCGATTTCCACGACTTTGATTTTCGCCACGCCCGTGGTGACTTTTTGACGGTGTTGATTGAAAATATCGGTTTGCAACTCAATGACTTGCATCCGGTCAATCTTACGCAACACCTCTGCCCGTACCGTTAGAGTATCGCCCACCCTAACCGGTAATAGGAATTCCAGATTTTGGGCGAACCACAATGCGCCATCACCCGGCAAGCGCGTGCCGATAATGGTGGAGATAAACGATACGCCCAACATGCCGTGAGCAACCGGCTTTTTAAAACTGGTACGGGCAGCGTAACTGGGGTCAACGTGCAAGCGATTATCATCGCCGCTCAGTTCCACAAAACGTTCCAGATCTTTATCTGTTACGACATGTTCCAGCTCGGCAACCTGCCCCACCAGAATTTCATCAAAACGCGCCATGCCCGCCCCTTCTATTGCTCAATGACTTCATGAGATTAATAATAGCTAAACAAACCATCATCAGCCGGTGCTGAGGTTTCATTCTCACACTTATATAAAGTCAACGCCACAATATCAGCCGCCGTTTCCAACTGGGCAAACTCTTCTTCGGTATAGCGAATATTGAATTCTTCCTCTAACAGCAGCAGGATTTCCACCTGCTTGAGTGAATCCCAGTCCTTGCGACCGCTCATGCTTAACCATACGCCTTCATCAGCGGCAACCGGTTTACCCAAAATAGCGACCAGCGCCTGCTTCAGGGTATCCTTGATTTTTTGTGAATCCATGTCTTGTTATTCCTCAATTAATTGGACGCTTTGTACAGGCGTAAACTGTTCAAGGGTTTGTCTAGGGATGCCATTCAGCCCTTCTTGAACGGCATCAGGGGCTACTTGCAAATGCCCTGCCAACCATGCCTGTGCGGGTTGGTTACGTGGGCCGTGTTGGACACGGAAACACACTTGTTCGCAGGTCTGAAACTGCGGCAAATGACGAATCGTCCACAACACAATGGTGTCTTCCAATTGTCGCCCCAAGGCACGACAACTGATGCACAACTCCTCAATGATGAGTAAATCACCATGACGCTCAGCCACAATGACCGCAATGATACCACTATCTGATAAGCGGTCTTTCAATTGCACGCAAGCGACAGCAGAATTTTCACTGTTATAGCGCTCGGTCAACTCGGACAAACTAAAGCGGCGCATCGCCAAGTTAAACTGGTTGGTTTTCTTACACAAATCAGCCAAACGTGACAAATGTTCTTGCGGCGATTGGTTGAATACCAGCGTCACCTGCAAATTGCGCAAATATTCCTCTTGATCAGTGACTTCCGTCAGCAACGCCTCACGCAAGGCATTGGCTTTCATATCCTGATTGCGCTTGACATCATCAGCGGTTACTTTCCAACGCCATAGCGCGGGGTAATACTCAAGCGCCCGACGGGTCAACTCGGCATTTTCATGTGCATGAATCGCGTGTACTTGAGGCAATTGGCTGGTCACATCGGCAAGTTCACCAATATTATCATCGACGAATAGCACCGCATCAGGGGAAATTCGCAATGCTTGTGCCACCCGTGCAATCGCACTGGCTTTACTCCCCCACGACACTTCGGTTGCCGCAAAATCATCCCATTTCAGCGGGAAATCGTCACGTTGTGCAAACAGCTCTTCCACATCCACCCGCTCATTGCGTGAGACGAGTGCCAGGAAAATACCTTTTTTCTGCAACGCTTTAACGGATGCTTGCAAGGCTTTGTGCTGCGGGGTTAATGCCACCCCGTGGATACCGTCTTCGCCCAAAATACCTTGGTGCAAGGTATTATCCAAATCCAATGCCAATGCTTTAATCGGTGGTGATAACGCCGCTGGCAACCAATGGCAAGCCAATTTACGTGCCAATAACGGCTGCGCGGCATTGCTAACCGGTGAGCCAGTTGCCACGGCAATCCGCATATCCAGCAATTCCACCCTAGCTTCGGCGCACACGCTACCAATATCCGCAAAGTAAATATCCGGCAACGTATCAACCAGCGCTTGCATCTGCTGGTGTTGCTCCGCGTTTTGCAGCCAGGTCGCCACAATAATCGGCACGTTTGATGCTGCACGTAACACGCTTAAGCGCGTCAACAGCCATTCACTCCAAGCCGCAAAATCGGTATTCGCCAAATAACGGCTGCTGTCTAACCACAACAATTCCAGATCAGCGGCTTCGCGCCCCGCAAACATCAAGGAATCGTCATAATCGCCGAAGTTAAACGCCACTTGCCAGCGCCCAAACGCAAAATACGGCTGCGCCAAACTCACGATGGACTCCAAGGCATGGTTACGCCAAACGTTTACGCTCACCGCCCGATTTTGTGCATCCCCTAAACTCAGTTGCTGTAAAGACAAACGGGTAGGTCGCGCCGCAAATAACGTCGGCTGACTCTCCATACGCTTGATAGTTAAAGACATTTCAGGAATCATTACATCCCGCTCCAGACAAATTTCATCAAGTATTGACACTTTTTAACATACACCCCGCTACCTTACCTGATTGTCAGGATGTAGCAACAGAATGACCCGATCAACTGTCATAAGGGGCTTTATGGACAAATGACGCTTATTTATTATAAGTGGCGGTCAGCGCTTCAGCAACAAACTGCTTCTTTATATAGAAGCCCCCATTCAAACTTGCAACCAGAATGTCACCGGGCCATCGTTTGTCAAAGACACTTGCATATCCGCCGCAAACACCCCGGTTTGCACCGTCAACAACTGCTGCCGCGCCTGTGCCGTGAAATAGTTAAACAGTACCGCACCTTGAGCGGGCGGGGCAGCGGGCGTAAAACTGGGGCGCATCCCCTTACGGGTATCAGCGGGCAAAGTAAATTGCGGCACGATCAGCAATCCACCGTTGATTTCACGTAACGAAAGGTTCATTTTCCCTTGTGCATCGGGAAAAATGCGATAGCCCAATACCCGTTCCAGTAAACGCCCTGCCTGTGCTTCTGTGTCCGCTTTTTCCACACCCAGCAATAACAGAATGCCGCGATCAATCTGACCAACGGTAACGCCATCAATCGCCACTTGCGCATGGGACACGCGCTGTATCAAGCCAATCATGCCAAATAATCCACCAATGCATCAGTGGCTTGCACCAAGGCTTGCTGAATCAACGCTTCACTCGCCGCATGACCGCTGTCAGGAATCACGTGAAAATCCGCATTAGGCCATGCCTGATGCAGCGCAAATGCCTGCTCCAATGGACAAATCATGTCGTAACGCCCGTGAATAATACTGCCAGGTAAATGCGCAATCCGATGCGCATTTGCCAACAGTTGATTCGGCTCCAAGAAGCCCTTATTGATGAAATAATGTGCCTCAATTCGCGCCACACTCATCGCGGTATACGGGTCGGTGAAATGGGACAACACACTCTCTTTCTGTTGCAAATTAGCGCAACGCGCCTCCCACGTTGACCAAGCTTTCGCTGCCTGCATTCGCGCAATTTCGTTTTCACCCGTCAAACGCCGGTAATACGCCGCCACCATATCGCCGCGTTCCGCTTCGGGAATCGGCGCGAGGTAATCGTGCCAATAATCGGGGTAAATACGCTCAATGCCCTGCCCCACTTGGTAAAACCAATCAATATCGTGTGGGCGACACAGAAAAATACCGCGCAAAATCATCCCACTCACCCGCGCCGGGTGGGATTCCGCATACGCCAGCGCCAAGGTTGAACCCCACGAACCGCCAAACAATACCCACTGATCAATCCCCAAATGCTCACGGATCCGCTCCATATCGGCGACCAAATCCCACGTCGTATTGCGTTCCAACGACGCATGAGGTTTGGAACGCCCACAACCGCGCTGGTCAAACAAGATAATGCGGTACAAATTCGGGTCGAAAAATTGCCGATGCCAAGGTTCACAACCCGAACCGGGGCCACCGTGCAAGAACACCACTGGCAAACCGTCCGGCACGCCGCATTCTTCCACATAAAGTTCATGCACATCATCGACCTTCAGGTAAAAATGATGGTTATCACGGATCGGGGGGTAAAGCGCACTCACGCCATTCTTCTCCTTAGGTTTAAGCAATTGCTGACAGCATCGACCTAGTATAAAAGAAAATTGTCTGTCAGGTTCGTTGTATATCGGTGTAGCATACGCCACGATACATAAATCAATACTAATCAGGAGTTTTGCATGGCAGGTGGAAGCCTTTTAGCCTTACTCGATGACATCACCACCGTTCTAGATGATGTTTCCCTCATGACCAAAGTCGCTGCGAAAAAAACCGCCGGTGTATTGGGCGACGACCTCGCATTAAATGCGCAACAAGTAACCGGTATCCAAGCCGAGCGCGAATTACCCGTGGTGTGGGCAGTTGCCAAAGGCTCATTCCTCAACAAACTGATCCTCGTGCCTGCGGCACTGCTAATCAGTGCGGTTGCGCCCTGGCTGATCACCCCCTTGCTGATGATCGGTGGCGCGTTCTTGTGCTACGAAGGCTTTGAAAAAATTGCCCACAAACTGTCGCACCACCACGAAAAAGATCAAGCCGAATTGCTCGAAGTCGTGCGTAACCCCGCTGTCGACATGGTGGCATTTGAAAAAGACAAAATCAAAGGCGCAATCCGCACCGACTTTATCCTCTCCGCCGAAATCATTGTGATTGCGCTCGGCACGGCGCAAGGCGCGTCATTTGCCATGCAAGCGGCGGTGGTAACTGGAATTGCCATGATCATGACCATCGGCGTATACGGTTTGGTCGCCGGTATCGTCAAACTTGACGACCTCGGTCTGCACCTCATCAAAGACCGTGCTACCGGTTTCCGCCGCGCCTTGGGGAATGGCATTTT
The DNA here is from genome assembly GCA_040415395.1 of Candidatus Thiothrix namsaraevi. Lineage (GTDB taxonomy): Bacteria > Pseudomonadota > Gammaproteobacteria > Thiotrichales > Thiotrichaceae > Thiothrix > Thiothrix namsaraevi. The sequence continues at coordinate 42 of JBEUIR010000141.1, read as the reverse complement.
GTGGTTCGCGCCTTGGCTGATGAAAACCTTATCGGTGGTGGG
>JBEUIR010000140.1:0-6144 GCA_040415395.1 Candidatus Thiothrix namsaraevi | reverse complement strand
GTGGCGGTTTCTTCCTCCGATGGCGGCGCTTACCCCGTAGCAGAATTGCGGATGAGCAGTTACAAAAATAACCGTATTTGCTACATCCCGGAACAACTGATTGTGCGCAATGTGGAATCTGTCCTCAATGCGGACTCAGCACAAAACAAACCGGAAGCGGACAATTATTTCCGTGAACGTATTGTGTATGCAGGGGGAATTCTCTGTGCTTATGCAACCGCACTGAAAAGTGTGCGCGAATCCGGCGTTACTGAAACGGATGTGTTCCGTTTTGGCATGTAACCAGAGGCTACTAGCATGTTGAAAACAGCGGCAATGACGCCCCAGCGGGTACTTAACCGCATTGGGCGCATGAGTTATTTCCACGATGATCGCCACGCGGAACGTACCAATGAAATTCGTTGGTTGGTGGAAGAATTTGTGGAAATTCCGGTGAAAAATTTGCCGCTGGCATTGGAGGGCTTCACCATTGTGCAGCTCACCGACATGCATTTACGCCCCTACACACAGGTTGAACATATTCAGCGTGCAGTGGAAAAAACCAACGCCCTCAAGCCGGATTTGGTGGTGCTGACGGGCGATTACGTGTGGCACGATGGCGAAGATATTCTGGATCTTGTTCCCGTGCTGGCGGGGCTGAATGCGCGTTACGGCGTGTTCGCGGTCATGGGCAACCACGACATTAAAACTGACCCAGTATTGATTGAGGAAACCTTCGCCAAGCACGGTATTCCGGTACTGCGCAATGACGGCTTGGATATTCAGCACAGTGGTGGTGTATTTCATCTGGCGGGCATTGACGATGGCTGGCTGGGTAAACCTGACATTAAGGCGACTTTAGATAAATTACGCGGTAATAAGCCGGTAGTGCTGTTGGCGCATGAGCCAGATATGCTGGATTGGTATGCGGATGATACCCGTATTTCTTTGCAATTGTCCGGGCATACGCATGGCGGGCAGGTGCAACTCAAACCGGGCAAGCCGTTTATCCGTCCGTATTTGGGGCGTAAATACGTGCAGGGTTTATATCGGGTCAATGAGTCTTGGGTTTATACCAGTCGGGGGATTGGTTCTACAGGCTTGCCGATTCGCCGGAATTGTTCGCCAGAAATTACGCATGTCACCTTAGTGGGCGGCGATTATTATTCCTTAGCGGCATGACACTTTATCTGAAAAGCTTGGGTATTCAGGCAATGGGTTGGGTAAACTGTTTGGCATACAATAACGCGCTGGCACTGCCCATCATGGCATAAAGACCTTCTGTAAGCTCAAGCTTGCCAAGCGAGTCGGTTAGTCGGTAATAATTACAAAAACAACGAACTAGGTTAAAGTGTGAATATGCCTGATACCCTAAACAATACGCTTGAACGCGACCTGACCGGCCTGAAAGTTGTCGTGGTGGACGACAGCAAAACCATTCTGCGCACTGCTGAGGTATTACTCACTGAGCAGGGGTGTTGGGTGGTTACTGCTGGTGATGGTTTTGAGTCACTATCAAAAATAGCGTCCTTTAAACCGGATGTTATTTTCGTGGATATTATGATGCCACGTTTAGATGGCTATCAAACCTGTGCACTCATCAAGGCAAACCGACAGTACCGTGATACCCCGGTTATCCTCTTGTCGAGCAAAGACAGCATTTTTGATATGGCGCGGGGGCGCTTGGCGGGTTCTGATAAGTACCTGACCAAGCCGTTTACCAAAGACGATTTGCTGGCAGCTATTTATACGCATGTAAAGTTACCTGAAGCGCCTAAGCCGCAGGAAGTACCAGCAGAAACCCCTGAGATGCCCTTCATTGATCTGATTGACGAGTAAGGGGGAGGTTATGTCTGGGCTGCATGTACTGATCATCGACGATTCTCTGACTGAATCCCGTATTTTTACCGCATTGCTGGAGAAAAAGGGCTACCAGGTGAGTGTTGCCTGCAACGGTCAGGAAGGGGTTGAGGTCGCCAAAGCACGCCAGCCGGATGTGATCCTGATGGATGTCGTCATGCCCCTGCTGAATGGGTTTCAGGCAACTCGTGAATTAACACGCACACCTGAAACCGCGCACATTCCTATCGTGGTATGCAGTTCCAAATCGACTGAAACTGATCGGGTATGGGCGCTGCGGCAAGGGGCGAAAGCTTATTTAGTCAAGCCGGTCGAACCCAAAGTTCTGCTGGAAACCATTGCGCAGTTTGCCATTAAGGCTGGTAAACATGGCTAGCCCTTACGAATTACTCGCTGGCTTAGCCTTGTTGCGGGAAAAAAAACGCCGCTCACGTCAACACCATGCGCAAGAATTACAGGAGTGGTCGGGCTTTCAGGTGCATGTGGGGGGCTTGCTTTGCCTGATTCCCTGCGATCAAGTTGAAGAGGTAGTGACACCTGCCAGCGTTGCTGGTGTGCGGGGTGTGCCTGCGTGGGTGAGTGGCGTGATTTATTGCCGCGCACAATTGGTGACGCTGGTGGATGTGGCGGGGTTATTACTGGGAAAAGAGCGGTCGATGGCTTCAGGGCGGGCGTTTGTGGTGCGTGGCTCGCACGAATGGTTCGGGTTACAGGCAGGTAACTTTGAGGGTGTGCGGCATATTTGGTCTGATACCCCGGTGTGTGATGCACCACCTGCATTGGCAGGGGATTGGCAGCGCTTTACGCGCCAATGGTTGCTATTGGATGATCAACCGGTTGCCGTGTTGGAAGCATTCAAATTGGTGGCTGCACTGGAAAGTGGGGAGATGCGCTAATGAGCCTGCTGACTTACCAGATTATTATTGCGGTGTTACTGGTGCTGGTGCTGGTGATGGGGGTGTTATTACTGCACCTGAAACGTCAGATGCATACCCAGTCAGCCGGTGAGGCACGCCAGCAGCAACAGGCGGTATTGCGTTTGCTGGATGAGATGAGCTCGCTGGCAGATGGGGACTTGACGATGCGGGCGACGGTGACAGAAGACGTGACCGGGGCAATTGCTGATGCGGTGAACTACGCGGTGGATGCGTTGCAGGCGCTGGTAATGCGGGTGGATATGACCTCCCATCGTCTGACTGGCTTTGCACAGGATGCCGATACGCGCATCAACAGTTTGGCGGTATCGTCTGCCCGTCAGGCACAGGAAATTGGTGTCGTCACCTCGGCGATTGCGACCATGACAAAATCTATCCAGAAGGTATCGCGCAATGCGTCGAGTTCTGCTGACGTTGCCCGTAAATCACTGGATATTTCCCAAGCGGGGGCGCATACCGTGCGGGCAACGATTGCCGATATGGGCGCGATCCGTGAGAAAATTCAGGCAACTTCCAAACGCTTGAAACGTTTAGGGGAAAGTTCGCAGGAAGTGGGCGACATTGTGCGCCTGATGAATGACATTGCGGAACAGACCAATATTCTGGCACTGAATGCGTCGATTCAAACCAGTTCTAGCCAAGCGATGAGCGGCAGCGCTCAAGGCAATGCAGGTTTCCGGCGCTTGGCGGATGAAATGCAACAATTGGCGCAACAAGCGGGGGAGGCTTCCCGCAAGATTGATGTGCTGATTCGTACCATGCAAGCCGATACCAGTGAGGTAATGGCGTCGATGGAGGAAACCACCGCGAAAGTGGTGGATGGGGCGCGGAATGCCGAATTAGCCGGTGCGGCGCTCGATGAAGTGGAGGATGTTACCGTGGGTCTGGCACGTTTGATCGGTAATATCTCCGAGGCAGCAAGCAAACAGGCGAATATGGCGGGGCAGGTGGCGAATACCATGAATGCGATTCAGGAAATCACCCAGCAAACCGCCCGTTACAGCGAAGAAACCAGGGATCTAGTCACGGATCTGAATGCCACAGCGGCTGATTTGCGCGGTGCTATCGCGGATTTCAATCTGGCCGAAGAAAAACAATAATGACAGGTGCAATATGATTTCGGATAAATCAAGTTTGGCAAGCCGTCTTGGATGGGTCATCAAGGATACCGAGCTGGCCATTGAGCAAGCGCGGCAAGCGTTCGGGCGTTACACCGAGACAGCCGACAAGGGTGAATTAAGTGTCAGCCGTGAAACTTGCCGCCACTTGAATGGGGTTTTAGAAATGCTGGATGCCAGCGGTGTCATTATGCTCAGCCGTGAAATCGTGCTGTTGCTGGATGCCCTGATTCAGGATCGAGTGGAAAACCTGCGGGCGGCTCAGGATGCGGTTGCCGAAGGATTGCTGCAATTGTCGGAATACCTCAAGCATTTGCAGGAAGGTTATGCCGACTTGCCGGTGATTGTGCTACCGACCCTGAATAACTTACGCGCATCCCGCGATGCGGAATTGCTGTCTGAGCATTTGATTTTCCTGCCAGAAGACGGTCATGCCAGTGATGCGGTGATTGGTACGAGTGAATACGTGGCATTGCCGCTGGAAAAATTACAGCAAGTCAGTACCAAGCTACGCTTTTTTCTGCAAAAAGCCCTGTTGGGTTGGTTCCGTCAGGAGCAACCGGAGCGCATGTTACAGGCGGCGGGCAAAGTCACTGACAATATGATTAAGCTCAATCGCAGCCAGCGCTTGCGTTCCTTGTGGTGGATTGCCTCCGGTTTGACGGATGCGCTGGAACACGGGCGTTTGGAACAAGGGGTGGCGGTCAAAATGCTGGTGGGGCGGCTGGAGCGTGAAATCCGCCGTTTCGCTGAGATGGGCGAGGCGCGTTATGACCGTGTGCTCTCGGATGAATTCATTAAAAACCTGCTGTATTACGTTGGCTTGGCTGAGCCGGGTGCAGCGATTACGGATAAAGTCAAAGCGGCTTACCATCTGGATTTGTATTTGCCGCAAGGCGAGACCTTGGATGAATTACGCCATTATTACACCACGCCGGGGCGTGATATGTGGCGGGCAGTCGCTTCTTCTGTCACCGAAGAATTGCGTAATTTGCAAAGTATTCTCGATGCGATGCAAGATCAGGAACGCCAACCCGAATTACTGGGCAAACTTGCTGACAAAACCGAGAATCTTGCCAGTACCTTGGCGATGTTGGGTTTAGGGCAGGCAGGAACGCTCACGTCTGAGTTGGCAACGGCGTTAAAAGCGCGTTTAGCCAGCGGTGCAGCGCAAGATTTGGAAGCCATGTTGGGGATTAGTACCCACTACGCCCGTTTGGAAAAGGTACTCGCTGAATACGCCGAAACCGGACATGATTTGACCGAAACCATTTTCAGCCAAGACAGCGATACGCCCGATCCTTCGGATGAACGTAGCCTGTTACGCTCAACTTTGACGGAATTGAGCCGTGCTCAGGCCCGGATGGTGGCGTTTTATAAAGAAGGCTGGGCATTTGTGTGTCTGGAAGAAGTCGCCACTTTGTTGGAAAACATCAGCGGTGCATTGACCATTGCAGGCACGAGTGAATTATTGCCACTGGTGGATACTGCCGTGCGCTACGTGCGTGAGGATTTGTTGGCGCACCAGCGTCAGCCATCACTGGATGAGTTGGCTACGTTTGCGGATGTTCTGACCCTGTTTGAAGCGTCGGTATCGGCACGTTTGCATCAGGAAGATTATTTATCGCTGTTGCCGATCGGGTTTGCCAAGCTGCGTGATCTGAATCATTCCAGTGATCTGAACCTGTTGAATGATTTGAATCTCGACGCGCTGGAAGCCGACGTTGAGGCAAAAAAAAAAGCGCAACACCGCACACCATCGACTTTACTCCAACGTTTACGGATGCCGATCGAGCCAGTGCTAGTACCGGCATAGCGGCTGAAGCGACTTCTGCTGCCCCGGCGGTGTCAGCGTTGCGGGAAGCTTTGGGTGAGGACATCTTCGAGATCTTCAGCGAAGAAGTGAGCGAAATCAGTGAGACGTTGCAAGTGCTTTACCTGCAGTGGGATAAGGCGCGAACCCAGCGTGAAACCTTGGTGGAAATCCGGCGTGCCTTCCATACCCTGAAAGGCAGTGGGCGTATGGCGGGGGCGTTTGCACTGGGTGATTTTGCCTGGATTCACGAAGACTTGTTGAATCACGTCATGAGCGGGCAATTGAAAGCCGATGCGCGGGTTTCTGCGCAAATTGGCAAAGCCGTAGAGGAATTGCGGGTAAGGCTCGATTATTTCCTGAATGCTTCACAAAAAGATGCGCGTGTTGAACGCATGATTGCGGAAGCGGAAACCGTATTGCTGCCGCCGGAAGCCGC
>JBEUIR010000139.1:0-6292 GCA_040415395.1 Candidatus Thiothrix namsaraevi | reverse complement strand
TTTCCAGTATGACATGGACGATGGCAGCCGCATTTGTGTGCAGATTACCGTGGATGCAGCAACCCGCTCCGCTACGCTGGATTTCACCGGAACCAGCTCGCAACACCCCGGCAACTTGAATGCACCAACTGCGATTACCCGCGCCGCCGTGCTGTACGTATTCCGCTGTCTGGTGCAAGACAATATCCCGCTCAACGAAGGCTGCTTGAAACCGTTGCACATTATCATTCCCCCCGGCTCAATGTTGAACCCGCAATACCCGGCGGCAGTAGTGGCGGGCAATGTGGAAACCTCGCAATACGTGGTCGACGCGCTGTTTGGCGCACTCGGCATGATGGGCGCGGCGCAAGGCACGATGAACAACGTGACGTGGGGCAATGCACAACACCAGTATTACGAAACCCTGTGCGGCGGCGCGGGTGCAACCGCGAATGCGGACGGTGCGAGTGCGGTGCATACCCACATGACCAATTCACGTTTGACTGACCCGGAAATTTTGGAAACGCGCTTTCCGGTGCGGCTGGAAGCCTTCCACATCCGCCCGTATTCTGGCGGCAAGGGCAAACAGCGCGGCGGCGATGGCGTGGTGCGCAAAACCCGGTTTCTGGAACCGATGACCGTGAGCATTGTGTCGGGGCATCGCAAGGTTGCACCGTATGGCATGGCAGGTGGCAGGCACGGGCAGTGCGGCGTGAATCGCGTATTACGTGCCGATGGCTATTTGCAAACGCTGGAAGAGATTGCACAGGTGGAGGTGGAAGCGGGCGATGTGCTGACAGTGGCGACACCCGGCGGCGGTGGGTTTGGCGTTTAATACGCCCTACCCCTGTCACCATCAATTATTGGCTAACAGCGCCATTTTAGTACGGTTAAGAATCTGGATGGCCTGGCGCTTCTCCACCACCAAACCGTCGCGCTTCCACTGTGCAAACAAACGGCTAACCGTTTCGATGGTTAAGCCCAGAAATTGCGCAATTTCAAGACGGGAAAGCACCAACGGCGTCCATTTATTCACCGGCGTGGCTTCGCACCATGACAACAGGAAACCGGCGAGGCGTTCCTGAGAACGTTTTGCCCCCAGTTCCAGCAAACGCTCATCAGCGTGCTGCAATTCCCGGATACAACGCGCCATGATCAAACGTTCAACTTCAGGGCGGAAAACACCTAAGGCATTCAGGTTGACGACGGCAATACGGCACACACTCGCCTCTTTCAAGGGCACCGCACTGTGGTTGTAACGTACATCGACTAAGCCATCAAAACCGAAAATTTCACCGGCTTTCACAATGCGGATAATTTGATCTTTCCCATTCGCACTGGTTTTAAATAACTTTACGTATCCGGCACGTAGCAGATACAGGTGCTGAGCGCTCACGCCTGCATGGTAAATAGTTTCAGCGGCAGTGTAGTCAAGCGCGTCACTCTCGACACATCTCAGCATGTGATGGATGTTTTCCGTCAACTCGTTGAAAAAAGCGAACTCATGCACAGGACATCGCTTCAATTGCCCACTGCTTACCTGTAATTCCATGATAATTACTCTTTCTTTACCAGCTTCCAGTATTAGAGAGCACTGATGAATATGCATTGCTATTTATCAAAAATTTAACCGACTCGTCAGCGTCAGTCCCTCGACCTCATGTACACTTGTACTCAGGTATATATAACTGACTCTGGGAGCATCATAATATGACAACCAATAACCCGCGCTTCGTCAGCCTGCTGACACGTGAAACCCTAGCTTTGGTACTTGCCGGTGGGCGTGGCTCGCGTTTATATGAACTGACCGATCGCCGCGCCAAACCAGCGGTCTACTTTGGCGGAAAATTCCGCATTATTGACTTCACGCTTTCTAACTGCGTAAATTCCGGGATTCGTAAAATCGGCGTACTCACCCAATACAAAGCCCACTCCCTCATCCGGCATTTGGTACATGGCTGGTCAAACTTTCGCACGGAATTAGGTGAGTTTGTGGAAGTGCTACCCGCCTCACAACGCACGACGGGCAACTGGTACGCAGGTACTGCCGATGCGATTTACCAAAACCTTGATATTGTCGAAACCTTACGCCCCAAATACGTCTTGGTGCTCGCTGGGGATCACATTTATAAAATGGACTACGGTGAAATGCTGGCGTATCACGTCGAAAAAGGCGCTGACATGACCGTGGCGTGCGTGGGTGTGCCGCTAGAAGATGCCAAAGGTTTCGGGGTCATGACGGTCGATGAGCATCACCGCGTGGTGGCATTTGACGAAAAACCCGCTGAACCACGCCCAATGCCCGGTTCGCGCGATACCGCCTTAGCGTCAATGGGCAATTACATTTTCAACACCGACTTTTTGTTTGAGCAATTGCACAAAGATGCCGCCAACCCTGAATCCAGCCGCGATTTCGGCAAAGACATCATCCCCTCACTGATTGCGGAACACGCGGTATACGCTTACCCCTTCCGTGACCCAGTGACTGGCAAACAACCTTACTGGCGCGATGTGGGCACGATTGATGCCTTCTGGGAAGCCAATATGGAACTGGTCTCGGTCGACCCAGAACTGAATTTATACGACGACACTTGGCCTATCCTCACTTATCACCGCCAACTGCCCTCAGCGAAATTCGTGTTTCGTGATCCAGGCCGCGAAGGCAAAGCGCTGGATTCTGTGGTCTCCGCAGGCTGCGTAATTTCCGGTGCCGCTGTCATCAACTCGCTGCTGTTCTCGAATGTCAAAGTGCATTCCTACAGCACCGTGCAAGACTCGGTATTACTCCCCGAAGTGCGCGTCGGACGGCATTGCCGAATCACTCGCGCTATCATCGACCGAGGCTGTGACTTACCCGAAGGCACGATTATTGGCGAAGACCCCGTAGCGGATGCCCAACGTTTCCGCGTCACCCCCAAAGGCATTACCTTGGTTACGCCAGAAATGCTGGGGCAAAAAGGTTCAGCCAGCGTTGGTTAACCCTTACTCAAGCGTTTATGCCCTTGCAATACTGGTAGACCATTTTTACCAGTTGCATACTGTGTAACAGCGGCTTGCTCAACACCCGATGCGTACTCATACGGAAATTGACCATTTTACGGCGCTCTGCCCACAAATGGTTAATCATCGGGTGATTGGGAATGGCGCACGAGTCCACCCACGGCAGCCGCGTGTTATCCAGCGTGCAATAAATATTTTCCAACTCTAACAACACACCGGGCGAATACGCCGCATAAGCCTCGTTGTAAGCAATTTTGAGTGCGTACCCGCCTTGTGTCGAGCTGGTCAAATTCAACTTGATAGCAATCACTTCACCATCCAGCAACAGTTTCAGCATCATCAACTGCCCGTGTGCCGCCGCATTGCGGATTAAGTTTTCAGCAAATTGACGTTCACCCGACTGACAACTCATTGCGGTAAGCGCCCGCCCTTTCCAACCTTGTTGCTCCAGATCGAGAAAATCCTTGATCCAATTACTTAAACCGTGACTTTGCCCCGGCAACAATGCACGGCATTCTAAGGTTCCCAAGGCTTCCAAACGTCGCCGCAAACGCTTGTATTCTTTCAGCTTCTTTTTACGCTGATGAGTACTGACATACGCCTCACCAGAAAGCCCGGAGGTCAACACCGCACGTTCCCAGGTATCGTGTTCATTGACCCAGCCCCCCTGCTGCTGCGTAAACAAGCGTAATTGCCGCGCAAATTCACCATCGGCGGGTACTTTATTCAACGAAAACGCCAGTGCCCCCGAATGTTCACGCAACCAAGTGAATACCGCTTGCAGGGTTTCCTCCGCGTCATCCTGATGCACGAGGGGCGTGCCCAGTGGGCAATGCGGATGCAACCAATTCATCCAATGACAGGCAGGAAATTTCTGATAAGTTTGGGTTTTGACCAGCGGCAATAATCCCATGAGGCGTGAATGCGCCGTATCCGCCCACACCAATAACACGACAACCGGCAGTTCTGGTAACACGAGCGCGTCTAAGGCAGGCAATAACGCCCAGCTCTCATAAAACACATTGGGTTCAAGTGCCTGGCGTGTGAGCAAGTCCCAAGCCGGGACAATATCACGCAATTCACTTATGGCGGTTACTAGTTGCGTAATCAAAATGGATACCCGTTTATCGTTATTGAATTACTGTATAAGCAACATTGTGTTCCTAATGAACCCGTAAGCTTAAGCAAATACCCGACAAACGTACCCAAATGGGCGACAACAAAAAAGCGAGCCGAAGCTCGCTTTTAGTGTTCTCACAATACCGTGTATTGCTTAAGCAGCAAGCCACTCTTTGTAAGCTTCCATGTCTTTTTCCTGACCAGCAGCATAGCCCGCTTCATAGGCTTCAGTCAGACGCTGCTCTTCACGCATCGGGTTGAGCAGGTAGCCACCTTGCCAGCCTTGCAGGAATTCAGCGTCAACGCCTGCTTTTTCCATTTCTACGACAGCGTTGTAATACTGCATATTCATTGTCATGTCCTCTCTAAATAAAATGAAAATAAACGCGCTGCCGCTTATGCCGCAGCACGCAGTGTTTCCAGTGCCTTACCGCTATTCAGCGTCGCACGTACCGCAGCAGCGGCCTCCTGTATCGAACCGTAACGGCCCAAATGCGCCAGACAGATCGAGGCGGAGTATACCAGACTGTCGTACATCAAACCTGTTTCGCCACCCAGTGCCGCGATACCCATTGCAGCGGCTCTGGCTGCCAAGGCATCGCTGTCAACCGTGGTCGCAATCTCATCCCCTATCATTGGGGCTGCGGGCAAATCATCCGGCAAAGGCACGGCACGCACCTCGGCTTGCAAGCCAAACTCTTTAGGGTCAAGGTCACGCTGTTGCACGTCACCCTTGGCGTAGTAATAGAACAGCTTGCCCGCTTGTTGCAGCGAAGGAATCACCCCGCCCTCAACACCGCGCACAAACATAGCACTATCAAATCCCGCCTGCCGCGCCAATGACGCATAAATCGGTGGGTAAGCTTTGTGGACATACCCGCCCATGCAATGCGTTTTTACCCGCCCACGAATCGGCCCTAACATGGTTTCCACCGTGGTCAGCACCTGACGCTTAATCATGCGCTGGCGGATAGGAATCAAATCGTGCAAACCCGCTGCAAATTGGCGTTGATCGAGGTAAGTCCAACCGATCCGTTCCAATTGCGCCAAGGCTTCTGCCGGGGTCAAATTCACATTGATACCCGCCGCTTGCAACACTTTGTGGTGAGTTGCCCCGAATTTCGGGCCAACTTGCTCCAAACCGTGTAATACCGCGTGTACACCCATGCTTGCCAATACCACTGGCACGAACGTAGACGCTGGCACACCGCGTGTATAACCATCATACGGGTCAGACACATCGAGGATTTCATCCACGGCGGCGGTCTGAATCACCGACGTATCAATCAGCGCCTGCAAGGTTCCCCGATTTTCTTCGTCGGTTTCCCGCTTCATGCGCAAGGCAATAAAGTAAACGGCTACCTGCACCGGATCAGCGTCACCACTTAAAATGTGGCGCATCGCATAATACGCATCCTCATAACTCAAGTCCTTACTGTATTCAGGGCCTGTGGCTACTTTTTGAATGCATTGGCGCATGTGCAATTTTAAATTGCGTTCGGTATTTGTATCAGTCATCGTGGCATTTTCCATATCGCGGAAGTTTAAGAAGCGCGTCCCTGTTTCTGAATATCCCTCTAGGGGTAACACTGACACCCCGGCGGGCTATTTCAGGACACAGACCAGAATGCGCTAAGATTGAAACCCGATTTTACGTTCAAGGAGATTCCCGTGTCACAAATCGATAATGAGTCTATGGATTTCGCCAGCGGCATGGCAGCATTTGAAGCCAAGCATTTTTCCCGTGCCATGCAAATGCTGTCCCCGTTTGCGGATCAGGGCGACAAGGTAGCACAACACCTATGTGCCATTATGTACCAAAACGGTCTCGGCACAGTGCGCAATGATGCCAAAGCGTTTGCATTGATGAAAGCATCAGCAGAACAAGGTTATGGTTTAGCGCAACACGGCATGGGTTTTATGTATTTAGAAGGGGAATGCGCGGAAAAAAATGGCGAAGAAGCTGCCAAGTGGTTTCGCCAAGCCGGTGCACAAGGGCTGCAAGGTTCACTAACAACATTGGCATTAATGTACCAACAAGGCAACGGTGTCCCACAAGACGCAGCAGAAGCCAAACGCCTCTATAAACTCGCTGGCTTCGATGATCTAGGGTAGACACCAGTCAAAGCTGAACCATGAATTAAGCCTCATAGCTTTTATAAATTAATAAAATTAATGAATTAAGTACTGATTC
>JBEUIR010000138.1:0-6332 GCA_040415395.1 Candidatus Thiothrix namsaraevi | reverse complement strand
CTGGTGCGGATGGTAGGCGTGTTGACCTTGGGGCTGTAGTTGGCTTCCACCGCGCGGGTGTCCAGTTGCTGCAACAGGTCATGAAACAGGAAACAGTCGTGATCCTCCGGCAATAGGTCAAACACGTTGCCGGGAAACAACTCCCGTTGGTGCAGGTCGGCTGGTTCGGATTTGAACGGTATCGGCATGGCTTCGGAAATGGTGGGGGAAAGGTCTCATTATACACCACTGGGTGGGCGTGGTGTTCTCGGACAGCCTCCTAGGGACGAGCCGTTGCTCGCTCCAATGCTGCTAATAACACGGGTAGCTCAACCGGTTTGCTGATAAAATCATCCATACCAGCTTGCAGGCAACGGGTTCGATCGCTCTCCAGCACATTAGCGGTCAGTGCAATAATCGGCGTGTATGTGCCGGTAATTTGCTCATTGGTACGAATCAGCAGCGTGGCTTCCACGCCATCCATGACCGGCATTTGCATATCCATCAGGATCACATCCGGGCGCTGGTGTTGCCAACTTTCCAGTGCCTCACGCCCATTTTCGACGACCGTCACCTGATGCCCGACTTTATTGAGCAGCAAGCGGGTAAACATGCCATTGATTTCATTGTCTTCTGCCAACAGAATTGTCAGTGGGCGTTGTACCATGCCCAAAGCATCGGCAGCAGGAGTCGCTGGCGTTGGTGTGACCTGCGTTGGCAGCAATAAGGTAAAGTAAAAGGTGCTACCTTGTGCAAGCTGACTTTCAACCTGCAATTCTCCACCCATCATTGCCACCAATTGCGCAGAAATGGTCAGCCCTAAACCTGTCCCACCATAACGCCGTGAAATTCGGCTATCCGCTTGCTGGAATGGCTGGAAAATAAGTTTTAGCTGTTCTGCCGCAATCCCAATGCCCGTATCACGCACACTAAACCTTACCCGTGCATAGCCCACTGGGGCGTATGGCAGAGCGCTGATATTGATCGCAATGTCGCCATTACGGTTGGTAAATTTTAATGCATTACCGACCAGATTAATGAGCACCTGCCGTAAACGCCCCGCATCACCCTCTACTGTTTCCGGCACATCCGCGCCAATGCACCAGTGAAAGGCAATATCCTTGTCACGTGCTGCAACTGCCAATGGCGCTAATGCCGTTTCCAACAAAGCGTACACATTAAATGGCGCACTGTTTACATGAGTTGCCCCGGATTCAATCCGCGAAAAATCCAGAATCTCATTGATAATGTCCAGCAACGCACCAGAAGATGTCCGAATCAATTCCACGTATTCACGTTGTGCAGGCGCAAGTTCGCTGTACCCCAGCAAATCGGTTAACCCCATCACACTGTTCATCGGGGTACGGATTTCATGGCTAATCATTGCCAGAAATTCGTTTTTCGCCTGATTCGCCCGTTCGGCTTCCTGACGCGCCGCTTCCAAATTGGCATGTTGCACACACGCCAAACACGCGGTTTCCAAGCGCATTAATACCGGGGTCAGTGCCTGTAAATGCGCTGTCGACAACGGCGGATCACGGCGCAACATCAACAAGCCCGCTTGCCCGATAGGTAACAGGTGACAATAACTGCCGTCCGTTTCGACAATATCCAAAGGTTGCGCCAACACCCAAGCGTTATCCGCAATCGCCTGAATCACCGCCGCGAGGTTCGCGGACTTATCCACCAATGGTATTTTCAGTTTGGGGTAACTGTAACAAGGCTCAATGCCTGCAATCGCGTCAAATGGCTCACAGCGTCGCAACCACAGATAACCACTGCGGCAATTCAGCAGTTTCAAGGCAGGTGGGAGAAACTGGTGCAACATCGTGCGCAAATCCAAGCTTTGCCCCACGAGTAACGCCAAGGCGTATTGCACCGATACCAGTTCTAATGTCGTACTCATGCGTCAGCAACAATCCCCAGTACCGTGGTTTTATTAAAAAACTCCAGACAGGTATTACCTGCACCCGCAATTTCACCCAGCGATAAGACGCCCAACAGCGGCAATCCTGTGGGTAACTGAGCGTGGATAGTGTCGAGTTCTTCCTGAAAGCGCGTATCAAGAAACAAGGCGCGGCTCACACAATCAAACAGCAACGCCATGCACGGTGCGGGCTGGGCGCGTAACGCCGTTAAGGTGCAATCACGAGCCGCCAGCAATAAATGTTCCGCATCGCCTTTGAGGATGTACAGCATGTGATGCGCAGGCACTTCACCAATGCACGTAATCGCATTATCGCGGCAAAATAACGGGTCACGCACCACCACATCGTCGCTCAAACGCACCAATCCAAACGGATAAGCCTTGCTCAATTCAAAGAACGGCGTATCCGCAAACGAACGCCCGCTATTCGCTTCCACCACGCGACGATAAACCTCAAACGCGGGTTGATAGTCCAACGATAATACGGTGTTATGCTGTGAGCCGGTCACGAAAAAAGGCCCAGCAAAACTATGCCAGCCGTGTTCAATGCCGATTCCGACGGGAAGATCCAACGCGGTCAGTTGAGCGCAATCACCGACTAAACCTTGATTGCTGAATAAACACGCTTGCTGCTGAAAACTGAGCGAACCGGCACCGCCGCCGATATACGTGCATTCCTCGCCGAATTCACCGTAGAGGCTTTCCAGTAAAGCTGAAATCCGCGTGCTCAACCCATCAACCAACACCACTAACGTTTGCGGCGGGTTAACAGTAGCGGCTAAGGCAGCAAGGTCGGAACGGTAATTCGCACAAGGATCTGAGAGCTTAGTGACGTATTCCACCGTTACCGCAAACGGCAGGCCACACACCACATAACCCTGTTCCAAGCGACGCGAACCGACCACAATTTGTGGGAAAATGCCGCCAAAGACTGGCACGGGCAAGGCTTGCAAGCCAACATCCACCAATGCAGGGGTCAAGCCATTGCGCTCACACGCCAGCAATAATAAGCTTTGCGCACCTGCTGCGATTGCGGCTTGCGCATGACGGAATAAATTTTCGCTCTCACATGCCTCATCCACTAACAGGATAAGCGCAGTGTCTTTTTGCTGCATTCAATCAAAATCCCATAAAAGAATCGTACATCGTTGACATTCTCATGACTAAGCATAGCTTAATCAATCATAAAGCAATACGTCGATGCACAAAAATGGGGATACAGCGAGCAGATAAAACACTGCCCGCTTTGTGCGGGCAGGTTTAATTAATGGGGTGGTGTTGATTTTTGAAATAGTCTACGTCAGAGAAACCGCTTTACAACATCTTCTCGATTTCACGCGGTAAATTTTCACGCCGTGCACCCTGCTGCAAGCAACGAGAGGTATAACAAGCGGCGAGTACAACGATCGCAAAAATGACCAAACCAAGTACACTCATGATGCACCTCCTTAAGGCTCAAAAAGCAAACAATGACTGTGGTATCAAAACAACAATGTTGCAAGAATAACTCATTGAAGTTTAAGGTAAAAATACCAAATCTCAGTCAGCATAATACCTGCATTACGGCAATTTCTTAAACAATATTTTTTTATGCGCATACGGGTTCGCCCTAGCCCTTGAAATTTACACCAAACACCCACACGCTATAGCCTACACAAAAGCATCTGGAGCGCATTTTGGAACAATACCGAGGAACCACCATCCTAAGCGTGCGTCGCGACGGCAAAGTCGTTGTCGGCGGCGATGGTCAAGTCACGCTGGGCAATACTGTCATGAAAGGCAACGCCCGCAAGGTACGCCGCCTGTACAACGACAAGGTCATTGCAGGCTTTGCCGGTGGCACAGCCGATGCCTTCACCCTGTTTGAACGCTTTGAAAGCAAGTTACAAGCCCACAATGGCAACCTCACTCGCGCAGCGGTGGAATTAGCGAAAGACTGGCGCACCGACCGCATGTTACGTAAATTAGAAGCCTTACTGATCGTGGCAGACGCGACTGCCTCCCTGCTGATCACCGGCAACGGCGACGTGATTGAGCAAGAAAATGATTTAATCGCGATTGGTTCCGGCGGCGCATTTGCGCAATCGGCAGCACGCGCCTTGCTGGAAAACACCCAGCTTTCCGCCCGCGAAATCGTCGAAAAAGGGCTACACATTGCCGCCGACATTTGCATTTACAGCAATCACAACCTGACCATTGAGGAACTCTAATGAGCGTCGGCACGATGACCCCCCGCGAAATTGTCCAAGAACTCGACAAGCACGTCATTGGTCAGGATAAGGCCAAGCGTTCCGTCGCCATTGCCCTGCGTAACCGCTGGCGCAGGCAGCAGCTCGATGATGCGCTGCGCCCCGAAGTGACCCCGAAAAACATTCTGATGATTGGCCCCACGGGTGTCGGCAAAACCGAAATTGCCCGCCGCCTCGCCAAACTCGCCAATGCACCGTTCATCAAAGTTGAAGCCACCAAATTCACCGAAGTCGGTTACGTGGGCAAGGAAGTCGATTCCATCATCCGCGACCTGGCTGACATGGCGATGAAAATGATGCGCGAACAGGAAGTGGAAAAGGTCAAATACCGCGCTGGGGAAGCGGCAGAAGAACGCATCCTCGACATCCTGTTACCTGCGCCGCGCAAAGAAACGCCGGTCAACGAATGGCTTTCCAGCGGCGATGACGAACCTGCCAAACCGGTGCGCGAAGATTCCGTCACCCGTCAAAAATTCCGCAAAAAATTACGCGAAGGCGACCTTGACGACAAAGAAATCGAGCTGGATGTGGCAGTCGGTGGTGCAAGCGTGGAAATCATGACCCCACCGGGCATGGAGGAAATGGCAAGCCAGTTGCAAAGCATGTTCCAAAACCTCAACCAGAGCAAAAAGCGCAAACGCAAGCTGAAAATCAAGGATGCGCTTAAAGTCCTAACCGAGGAAGAAGCCCACAAAATGGTCAACGAGGAAGAACTCAAGCAACGCGCTTTGTTTGCGGTCGAGCAAACCGGCATTGTGTTCCTTGACGAAATCGACAAAGTGGCGCGTAGCGGGCAGACCAGCGGCGCAGATGTTTCCCGCGAAGGCGTGCAACGCGATTTGCTGCCCTTGATCGAAGGTTGCACCGTTAACACCAAATACGGCATGGTGAAAACCGACCATATTTTGTTCATTGCGTCCGGCGCATTTCACGTGGCTAAACCCTCCGACTTAATACCGGAATTACAGGGTCGGCTACCAATTCGTGTAGAAATGGATGCCTTGAGCGCGAATGACTTTGAACGCATCCTCACCGAACCGAATGCATCCCTCACCGAACAGTATCAGGGCTTGCTGGCAACCGAAGGTGTTGCGCTGACTTTTGCCCCCGATGCGATTCGCCGGATTGCGGAAATTGCCTTTGAAGTCAATGAACGCACCGAAAACATCGGCGCACGCCGCCTGCACACGGTGGTCGAGCGTTTGCTGGAAAACGTGCTGTTTGAAGCGCCCGATTGCGATGACCAAATGACGGTGGACGCGGCATACGTCAATCAGATTTTGGGCGAATTGGTCAAAGACGAAGACCTTAGCCGTTATATTTTGTAAAGAGAACCGAACATGACACCACTTGATATTACCCTGAACCAGAAAACCCGCGAATTGCTGATTACCTGGCCGGGCGATGAAGTCCACGCGCTGAGTTGCGAATACTTGCGCGTGAATTCCCCCTCCGCCGAAGTACGCGGGCATGGGCCAGGGCAAGAAAAGCTGCAAATCGGCAAAGAAAACGTGAATATCAAGGGCATTGAGCAGGTGGGTCACTACGCCATCCAGCTAGTCTTTGATGACAACCACGATAGCGGGATTTACGACTGGAACTTGCTGTATGACCTCGGCAAGAACATGGAGCAAAACTGGGTGGAATATCTGGCGAAGCTGGATGCGGCGGGGTATACGCGCAAATTGCCGGGACAGGTGATTTAATTGCAATTGACCATAACACGCCCCGATGACTGGCATGTACACCTGCGTGATGGCGACATGTTGGCGACGGTGCTACCGGATACTGCCCAGCGTTTTGCCCGCGCTATTGTCATGCCCAACCTAAAACCGCCCGTGCGCACGGTGGCAGAAGCAAGCGCTTACCGCGAGCGCATTCTGGCTGCCTTGCCTGCTGAGATGCGCTTTGAACCACTGATGACCTTGTACCTAACGGACAACACCTCGCCAGAGGAGATCCGTCAGGCTAAGTCGAGCGGATTTATCCACGCGGTGAAGTATTACCCAGCGGGGGCAACCACGAATTCCGATTCCGGTGTTACCGATATTCGCCGAGTCACAGCAGTACTGGAAACCATGCAGGAAGTCGGTTTGCCGCTGCTGTTACACGGTGAAGTCACCGATGCTGACATTGATATTTTTGACCGTGAGGCGGTTTTCATCGAGCGCATCCTT
>JBEUIR010000137.1:0-6383 GCA_040415395.1 Candidatus Thiothrix namsaraevi | reverse complement strand
TGAAGCAGGAACTCACCGAAGTAAGTCAGCTATCTAGCTGAATGCAGTAGGAATCCCCTTCCTTTAGGGAGGGGAGGATGTCAAAGCGAAGAATTTTACGAGAAATAGCACGAATTATCGCATCCACTCCACTATATCGGTGATTACTTCTTTGCCGTTCAGATCTCGCCCCAGCATGTGCCAGCCTTGCGGGTATTGGATAAAACGGGTTTTGCCGGATTTGGGCAGGCGTTGCCACAAGCGTTCGATCGGTTTCTTGGGGATAATCTGATCTTTATCACCATACAACAGCAAAACGGGTACGGTCGTGCTGTCGGCGGCGGAGTAGGCTTTGTCCATTAAATCTACCACACCCTTGAGCGTGTCGATGCGTGCGCCTTTGATCATCCACGGGCTTTTCCAGATGCGGCGCAGCATGACTTTGTTGTCAGTGGGGCGCTTCTCAAGGCTTTCGCCCGTCGGTTTCCAGCCCGGTATCAGGCGTAGCGCGGCTTGGTGCGCCCAACGTTGATAAAACGGTTGGGTGGCGCGTGTCCACACCGCAGGGGCGGCGAGGATAATGCCATCAGCATCCAGTTTGCCGTGTTCTGCTGACACTAGCGTGACAGCACCGCCCATCGAAAAACCCAGCACGTAGAGTGGTCGGTTTGGATGCGTTTGACGCAACTGGCTGGCAGCGTCGCGGGCGTCTTGCGCCATGCGTTCCGCACTTGACCATAAGCCGCGATACGGTGAACGCCCAAAGCCGCGCTGGTCGTATGCCCACACCTCAATGCCGTGTTGAGCCAATGTTTCACCCATCTCGTCAAAGGCTCCGGCGTATTCGTTGAAACCGTGAATGAGTAATAAGGTCGCCTTGGGTGTGCCGGATGCCTGCCAACGGGTCATGACCAATTCCGTGCCGTCGCTGGTGCGTAACACCGGTTGTTGCACCAGCGCGGGTTGCGTTTGCGTGGTCTTCAGCGGAATGCTGGCAGGCGTGCAGGCACTCAACCCGCTGATCACCAAGATCAACAGCAGTATCGCGCCGATGGAGAGCAGTAAATTTACCATTTAACAGGACATCCAACCGTTAAAAAACGCGATTATGCCATACCTGAAAATGAAGATTGCTGGCAAAGCCTATGTTGCGACTTGGCAAAGCCTATGGCGTATGTTTGAATGCCAACCTAGTTTTTTACGCATAACGACACACGACCATAGGAAAAACCCGCGTGAGCCATTCCAGCACCAATTTACAATTTAACGTCCAACCCGGTGGCAGCTTGCAAGGCAAGGTGCGCGTTCCCGGCGACAAATCCATTTCGCACCGTTCTATTATGCTGGGTTCACTGGCGGAAGGCACAACGCAGGTCAGCGGTTTTCTGCAAGGTGAAGACTGCCTGTGTACCCTGAATGCGTTTCGCGCAATGGGCGTGAGCATCGAAGGCCCCAGCGATGATGGCAAAGTCACCATCCAGGGGGTAGGGTTGCACGGTTTACAAGCACCCGCACACGACTTGGATATGGGTAATTCCGGTACATCCATGCGCCTGATGTCCGGCTTAATGAGTGGGCAAGCGTTTGATGTGCGCATGGTCGGTGATGCTTCCCTGTCGAAGCGCCCGATGAAGCGTGTGACTGTGCCGTTGACAAGTATGGGTGCGAAAATTGATACGACTGAAGCCGGTACACCGCCGTTATGGGTGCATGGTGGTGCTAAGTTACACGGCATCCATTACGACATGCCCGTTGCCAGTGCACAGGTGAAATCCTCGCTATTGCTGGCAGGGTTGTATGCGCAAGGCGAAACCTCTGTGACCGAACCCGCGCCAACCCGTGATCACACTGAACGCATGTTACGCGGTTTCGGTTACGCGGTGAAAACCGACGGCAATCACATCAGCCTGCACGGTGGCGGCAAGCTGACTGCAACCGATATTGATGTGCCGTCAGACATTTCTTCCGCTGCCTTTTTCATGGTGGGGGCAAGCATTGCGCAAGGTTCTGACCTGACGATCGAACATGTGGGCATGAACCCGACCCGCACTGGCGTGATCGACATTTTACGCTTGATGGGGGCAAACCTCGAAATATTGAATCAACGCGAAGTCGGCGGCGAACCTGTGGCAGATATTCGGGTACGTTCGGCACAATTGCACGGTATTCAGATTCCTGAAGCCTTAGTACCGCTGGCAATCGACGAGTTTCCATCGTTGTTTATTGCCGCTGCGTTTGCAGAAGGGCAGACCGTGCTAACCGGTGCGGAAGAGTTACGGGTTAAGGAAAGTGACCGGATTCAGGTCATGGCGGATGGCTTGATTGCGTGTGGCGTGGATGCGCAACCCACTCCAGACGGTATTATCATTAACCCCGGTAACTTTAGCGGTGGCACGATTGACAGTCACGGCGATCATCGCATTGCCATGTCGTTTGCAATGGCTGCACTGCGGGCAACGCAGCCGATTACGATTAATGATTGTGCGAATGTGAATACCTCGTTCCCCGGTTTTGTGGAACTGGCGGCAAACGCGGGCGTGAGGATTACCACTGCATGAGCACAACAGTCCCTGTGATTACTATTGATGGTCCGGCTGGCGCTGGCAAGGGCACGATTGCCTGTATGCTTGCGGATAAACTCGGCTGGCACATGCTCGATAGCGGTGCAATTTATCGCGTGGCGGCAGTGGCGGCTTTGCGGCGCACTATGCATCTGCAAGACGAAATGGCACTGGCTGCGATGATTCCCACCTTGAAGATCGAATTCAAAAATGGCGAAGCTTGGTTGGATGGTGAGATTATTACCGGCGAAATTCGCAACGAAACCTGCGCCAGTGCGACGTCGCAAATTGCTGCATTGCCTGCGGTGCGGGCAGCATTATTGGAACTGCAACGCCGTTTTTGCCAGCTTCCGGGGTTAGTTGCCGATGGGCGAGATATGGGGACAGTAGTGTTTCCCGATGCTACCCACAAGTTTTATCTTACCGCCAGTGCAGAAATCCGTGCAGAACGTCGCCTGAAACAGTTGAGCCAACAAGGACTTAGTGCTAAACTCTGCGACCTAATTCAAGAGATCAATGCTCGCGACGAACGCGATACCAACCGCCCGGTAGCTCCCTTAAAACCTGCCGCTGATGCGTTGGTCATCGATACCAGTTCGTTGGATCAAGCCGAAGTGTTCGCCACCGTGTTGCACTACATTGCTTAAGCATTTCATTGGATACGTTATTTTCTAGGGAGCCCTGACAGGAAGTCTGGGCTTTTTGCGTTTTAACCCGTCAATGCAGGATGCGTGTGACGAAAATCATTTTATTAACAGGTATTTTTATTCATGACTGAAAGTTTTGCTGAACTGTTTGAAGAGAGCCTTTCTTATACCCAAATGCAGCCGGGCGCTCTGCTGAATGCAACAGTTCTCGAAGTCCGCTCCGATTTCATTATCGTTAGTGCTGGCTTGAAATCCGAAGGCGTTATCCCTGCTGAGCAGTTCAAAAATGAACGCGGCGAAATCAACGTTAAAGTCGGTGATTTGGTTGAAGTAGCGCTGGATACCGTCGAAGACGGTTTCGGTGAGACGCGCCTTTCCCGTGAAAAAGCCCGCCGCCTGCGTGCTTGGGAAATTCTGGAAGAAGCCTTTACCAACGAAGAAATCATCACCGGTATTATCACCGGCAAAGTTAAGGGTGGTTTCGTGGTTGAGTTGGGTGATATTCGTGCATTCTTGCCGGGTTCACTGGTTGATGTACGTCCAGTCCGCGACACTTCCTATCTGGAAAACAAGGAACTGGAATTCAAGCTCATCAAGCTGGATCAGAAGCGCAACAACGTCGTGGTTTCACGCCGTGCAGTCGTTGAAGAAGAATACAGTGCAGAACGCGATGCGCTGATGGAAAACCTGCAAGAAGGTCAAGTCATCAAAGGCGTGGTCAAGAACCTCACCGATTACGGTGCGTTCCTCGACCTCGGCGGTATCGACGGTCTGTTGCACATTACCGATATGGCTTGGAAGCGTGTTAAGCATCCTTCTGAAGTGGTTAATATCGGTGACGAAATTGACGTTAAAGTCCTCAAGTTCGACCGCGATAAAAACCGCGTCTCACTGGGTCTGAAACAATTGGGTGAAGACCCTTGGCAAGATCTGGTTCGTCGTTACCCGGCTGGCACGCGCATCTTCGGTAAGGTCAGCAACTTGACTGACTACGGCTGCTTCGTGGAAATCGAAGACGGCGTTGAAGGTCTGGTTCACGTTTCTGAAATGGATTGGACAAACAAGAACGTTAACCCAGCTAAGGTTGTTACCTTGGGTGACGAGACTGAAGTCATGATCCTCGACATCGACGCAGAGCGCCGCCGTATTTCCTTGGGTATGAAGCAATGCCAAGCTAACCCTTGGGATGAATTCGCCGGTACTCGCAACAAGGGCGACCGCGTTTCCGGCAAGATCAAATCCATCACTGACTTCGGTATCTTTATCGGTCTGGATGGCGGCATCGACGGTCTGGTTCACTTGTCCGATATTTCTTGGAACGTGCCGGGCGAAGAAGCCGTGCGCAGCTACAAGAAAGGCGACGAAGTGGAAGCGGTTGTATTGGCAGTTGACCCTGAGCGTGAGCGCATTTCCCTCGGCATCAAGCAGATGGAACAAGACCCGTTCTCCAATTTCGTGGCAGCCCATTCTAAAGGCAGCGTCGTAAAAGGCACTGTGGTTGAAGTCACTCCTAAAGCCGCGAAGATCGACTTGGGCGAAGGCATCGAAGGCATTTTGCGTGCATCTGAGTTGTCACGCGACCGCGTTGAAGATGCTCGCACCTTGCTGAAAGAAGGCGACACCGTGGAAGCGAAATTCATGGGCGTTGACCGTAAGACACGTTCCATCAACCTGTCTATCAAGGCGAAGGATGATGAAGATGAATCACGTTTGATGCGTGAATACACCGGGCGTTCTAGCAGCACGGGTACGTCGCTGGGCGACATCTTCAAGGAACAGATGGGCGAATAATTCTCGCCATCAGGATGACACGCAGGTCAGGGATGACCTATAGTTCAGGCGGTGCAGGTACACTATCTGCACTGTTTTCCAAGACTGGAAAGCTGCAACAACGATTATGATAACCCCGTCGTTTGTTCAGGAGTGGAATGGATGACCAAATCTGAAATCATTGATATTCTGTCACGTAAGCAAAGCCATCTTAGCAGCCGCGATGTGGAAGAGTCTGTTAAGAAGTTGCTCGAAAAAATGAGTGAATCACTGTCTGCTGGCGGGCGTATTGAAGTCCGTGGCTTTGGCAGTTTTTCCCTGCATCATCGTGCAGCACGTAAGGGGCGTAACCCTAAAACGGGTGATCAGGTGGCTTTACCGCCGAAGTATGTGCCTCATTTCAAGCCGGGCAAGGAATTGCGTGAGCGCGTAAATGAATCGCGTGTCAATCACCCTGTTCAGGATTAAGCTGCCTGTTACGTGGTAAAGAAGGGGAGGCACACAGCCTCCTTTTTTACATCTAAGGCATTATGCAAGAAATTCTATTTTTACTCCTGCCCATCGCGTTTTATTCCGGTTGGCACGCGGCGCGTAAGCGTTACAAAGAACATCGGGAACAACAGCGCCAGGATGTTCCGCAACGTTTTGTGCAAGGCATTAACTACTTATTGAGCGAAGAACCCGACAAAGCGTTGGACGTATTCCTCAATTACGCCGAAGTTGATGAACACACTGCCAATACGTTTTTATTGCTGGGTAATTTGTTCCGCAATCGGGGGGAAATTAACCGCGCATTACGCATCCACCAGAATCTTGTCGCCCGTTCTGATTTAAGCAAACCGCAACGCACAGCGGCGATGTTGGCGTTGGGTGAAGATTTTTTCGCCGCTGGCTTGCTGGATCGTGCCGAAAGTGTATTCACTGAATTACTCAAAGATGACCCGAAACATGCCGATGCGTGTGAGCCATTGCGCAATATTTACGAACAATTGCACGAGTGGAACAAAGCGATTGAGATTGCCCAACTAGCCCAGCAGCGCAGTAAAGCCGATCATAGCCGTTTGATCGCCCATTATTATTGCGAACTCGCCGTGCTGGAATTGCAGAAGCAGAACTTGTTCCGTGCGGAAGAAACCATTAAAAAGGCGGTGAAAAGCCACCCTACATCAGCACGGGTCTTGGTGCTCAACGGTGATCTTGCTTACGCGCGTAATCAGCGAGAGGAAGCATTAGGCTTTTACCGTCAGGCGATTAAGAAAGATACGCGCTTAATTGGCATGTTATTCAATCGGTTAGTTAATAATTTTAATCAAAAAGATGAGCTGGAAAGCTTGTATCAGTTTATTCAGCAAACCTTTGCTAACACGCAAGACGCTAAGTTGTTTGGTTATTTGCTGCAATTAGCGCGTAAGCTGGGGAAATTATC
>JBEUIR010000136.1:0-6410 GCA_040415395.1 Candidatus Thiothrix namsaraevi | reverse complement strand
CAGTGGTTTATCAGCCTTGAGCAGAATGGGTTGCGCCCGCAAGCGATGGCAGCGATTCAGGGTGTGAAGTGGATTCCCGATTGGGGTAAAGCACGGATCGAGGGGATGGTGCAAAACCGCCCCGATTGGTGTATTTCACGGCAGCGTACTTGGGGTGTGCCGATTGCGCTGTTCATCCACAAGGAAACCGGCGCATTGCACCCGCAAACGCCGCTGCTGATTGAGGCGGTGGCGCAGCGGATTGAGCAACACGGTATTGATGCGTGGTTCACCCTGAGCGCAGAAGAATTGTTGGGTAAAGATGCCCCACACTACGATAAGGTGAGCGATACGCTGGATGTGTGGTTCGATTCGGGCGTCACCCATGCAGCGGTACTCGAACGCCGTGCCGATTTGCAATTCCCTGCCGATGTGTATTTGGAAGGCTCTGACCAGCACCGTGGCTGGTTTCAGTCATCCTTGCTGACGGCGATTGGGACACGCGGCGCGGCACCTTTCCGCACTGTCTTGACCCACGGTTTCGTGGTGGATGGTAAAGGCGAGAAGATGTCCAAATCCAAAGGCAATGTCGTCGTGCCGCAAAAGGTGACGGATTCTTTGGGCGCGGACATCCTGCGTTTGTGGGTAGCGTCGACCGATTACAGCCGGGAAATGTCGGTTTCCGATGAAATCCTCAAACGCACGGCGGATGCGTATCGGCGTATCCGTAACACCGCACGTTTCTTGCTGGCAAATTTGAACGACTTTAATCCAGCAACCGATTTGGTCGCAGCTTCCGAAATGCTGCCGTTAGACCGTTGGGCGGTGGATCAGGCGGCACAAGTGCAGGATAAGGTGCTGACGGCTTACGATAATTTCCATTTCCACCTGATTGCCCAAGAAGTGCTGAACTTCTGCACGGTGGAGTTGGGCAGTTTGTTCCTCGATATTACCAAAGACCGGCAGTACACCATGCAGGCGGGGAGTGTGGGGCGGCGTTCGGCGCAAACCGCCGCTTGGCATATTTTGAATGCGATGGTGCGTTGGTTGTATCCGGTGTTGAGTTTTACGGCTGAGGAAATCTGGCAGAGTATGCCGGGTGAAAAAGCTGAGGACTTTGTGCTGTTTACCCAGTGGTATGACGGGCTGTTTAGGCTGGATGCTAACGATAAGCTGTCCGCCAGTGAGTGGAGTTATGTCTTTGCCCTGCGGGAGCTGATTAGCAAGCAACTGGAAGAGGTGCGGGTTGCCGGTCAGATCGGCGCGAGCTTGGATGCGGAGGTGGCGATTTATTACCGCAAAGGCAGCCCGGAAGTGAACTCCGACCCCTTGCTGACATTGGGTGACGAATTACGTTTTGTGCTGATTACGTCTGCGGTGCATTTGCACGATTTGGCGGCAGTGCCAGCCGCTGCGGTGGAAATCTTGGATCAGGTGTTTGTGCAAGTTTCCCGTTCTGCGCATGGCAAATGTACCCGTTGCTGGCATCACCGTGAGGATGTGGGTAGTCATGCCGCACACCCGGAATTGTGCGGGCGTTGCATTGACAATGTTGAAGGTGCTGGGGAGGTGCGCAAATATGCGTAGTTTTCGTTCCCTTTCCGCTGATACCGGAATGTTAGGCTGGTTGTGGTTAGCGGCTGTGGTGGTTGCAGTCGATCAGTTAACCAAGTGGATGGCAGAAGCCAATTTGGAAATGGGGGAGCCGTTTGCGGTAATTCCGCATTTGAATATGACACTTGCGTACAATACGGGCGCGGCGTTTAGCTTTTTGTCCGATTTGGGCGGCATCCAGCGTTGGTTGTTTGCGATATTGGCCATAGTGGTGAGTGTTTTTATTGTCAACTGGCTGCGTAAGCTGAAAAAAACGCAGATTTGGGCGGCAGTGGGCTTAAGCCTTGTCTTGGGCGGTGCCATTGGCAACCTGATTGATCGCTTGCTATACGGCAAGGTTATTGACTTTATTGATGTGTATTTTGATATTCCCTTTGTGATGGATAATTACCATTTTGCCATTTTTAATGTGGCGGATATAGCGATTACCTGTGGGGCGGTTTTGCTGGTGTTTTTGAGTTTGTTTGCTGCGGATCAGATTGAGTAAGAATATTAAGAGGGCGCACACAGGGGTGCGCCCCTACGAGTATCAGGCAATCAATTCACGGGCAATCGTCACCTGTTGTTTTACTTGCGCCGGGGCAGTGCCACCCAGATGGTTACGCGCAGCAACCGAACCTTCCAGCGTCAACACAGCAAACACATCATCGGTGATGGTGTCGGAAAACGCTTGCAACTCTTCCAGCCGCATTTCGCTTAAATCACGTTCGGTTTCGACCCCCAGCGCGACTGCTTTGCCGACAACTTCGTGCGCATCGCGGAATGGTAAGCCTTTGCGTACTAGGTAATCCGCCAAGTCGGTCGCGGTGGAGAAGCCTTGCATCGCCGCTTTGCGCATTTTTTCCGGCTTGGGTTGGACGTGCGGCATCATGTCAGCGAAGGCACGCAGGCTACCCAGCAGAGTATCCACGGTGTCAAACAACGGTTCTTTGTCTTCCTGATTGTCCTTATTGTACGCCAGTGGTTGGCCTTTCATCAGGGTCAGTAGGGCGAATAAATGCCCGAAAACACGCCCGCTTTTGCCACGCACTAATTCCGGTACGTCTGGATTTTTCTTTTGTGGCATGATGGATGAGCCGGTGCAAAAACGATCCGGTAGTCGGATGAAGTCAAATTGCGCGGATGTCCACAACACCAATTCCTCGGAGAAGCGTGACAAGTGCATCATGATCAGGGCAGCGGCTGAGGTGAATTCAATGGCGAAATCGCGGTCGCTGACGGCATCCAGCGAATTACGTGCCGGGTAATCAAAACCGAGTAATTCGGCGGTGTAAACGCGGTCGATAGGGTAGGTTGTGCCTGCTAAGGCGGCTGCACCTAAGGGCATGACATTGATGCGTTTGCGGCAATCTTGCAGGCGCTCGAAATCGCGTTGCAACATTTCAAACCATGCGAGCATGTGATGCCCGAAGGTGATCGGTTGCGCCACTTGCAAGTGGGTAAAGCCGGGAAGGATGGTGTCTGCTTCGCGTTCAGCAAGGTCGACCAAGGCGCGTTGCAGGCGGCGCAATTCGTGACTGATGCCATCTACTTGATCGCGCAGCCACAGGCGCACGTCGGTGGCCACTTGGTCATTGCGGGAACGTCCGGTGTGTAGTTTCTTGCCAGCAATGCCGATACGGTCGGTCAGGCGGGCTTCGATATTCATGTGAACGTCTTCCAGCGAAATTTTCCACTCCAATTCGCCTGTTTCGATGGACTGTTCGATTTCATCCAATCCACTCAGGATTTGTTCAACTTCAATGGTGTTTAATAAGCCTGTTTTACCTAACATGCGGGCATGGGCACGAGAACCTTGGATGTCGTGCCGGTACAGGCGCTTATCAAAGGGGATGGATGCAGTGAAGGCTTCAACGAAGGCATCGGTAGATTCGCTGAAGCGTCCGCCCCAAGGTTTGTCCTTGGTGCTGTCTGATTGCTGTTGACTCATGAGTTAATGTTGAATTTTCATCAGGTTGCTAAAAAAAGTTGCCAAACATTATCACATTGTGGAAGAATGAAAAACGCAATCCTTGATGTGGTATTTCGTGCAACATTGGTTGCCACGTAGTATACAAGGAAATGCTCAACCTGCTACGGCAGGTCAGGGAATTATAAAAAATATAAACACTATAACTGGGTCGGGATAAAGCGTTGCAACAACCTTGTTGTGCGTGGTGTGCCTGATTTGAGAGCAAAAAATGCCATCATTCAATGGAAAAACCTTAAGTTACTTGCCCAATCTGTGTGCTCCTCAAGCATTGTTGCGTGCTGTATTGGCTGCTGAATTGCTGGCTATGGTGCTGGCTTTGGTGGTGGCAACGGATTTGCGCGGCTTTTTTGTCAGTTTGGGGCTGCACTCGCTGTTTGTGCTGTGGGTGACGCTGGCTTCCATTTTTACCCTGTGTTTCGTGAGCCGTTTTTTGACAAAACCAACGGTTTTTCACGCCTCTGTGATTGTACTGGCTACCATTACTGGTTTTACCTTGCTGGCTTCGGTGCTGGGCTTATTGATGTCTGGTAATAATGATGCGCTGGGCAGCATCTTGTTTGTATTTAAAAATTTGGTCATCAGCCTGCTCATTGCCGTGGTGCTGTTGCGGTACTTTTATATCCACGGGCAGTGGGAGGAAACGGTCGAGGCTGATTCGGCAGCCAAGTACGATGCCTTGCAAGCACGGATGCGCCCACATTTTTTATTCAATAGCCTGAATACCATTGCGCACCTAGTGCACATTGATCCGAACAAGGCAGAAGCGGCTTTATTGGACTTAGCCGATATTATGCGCCTTACACTCGACAAGCGGTCGCGGATTGCACTCAAAGAAGAGTTAGAGTTAACACTGGCGTATTTGCGTATGGAAAGTTTGCGCTTGGGTGAAAAACGGTTGCACATCAAGCTCGATATGGACCAAAACAGTTTGCCTTTGGATATGGATATTCCGCCGTTTTTGTTGCAGCCCTTGGTGGAAAATGCCGTCTATCACGGCGTGCAGCCGCGTCAAGACGGTGGTTTGGTGACGCTCAGTCTTTACGATGCAGGTGATCGGCTGGATGTCAGTGTGACGAATCCATTGCCACCTTCTGGTATGAGCACCCATACCAAAGGAAATCACATTGCCCAGGAAAATATGGTGAAGCGTTTGCATCTTGCTTATGGCGACCGTGCCAACCTGAAAATCCAGAAAAACGTACAACAATACCGGGTTTCGTTTTCCATCCCCAAGGAGTAGAACATTATGACATTGAAAGTTTTAGTCGTCGACGATGAAGAATATGCCCGCGCCCGCATTAAAGGGTTATTGGCAAGTCAAGTCGATTACACAGTTTTTGCGGAAGCCGAAAACGGGGTGGATGCAGTGATTATGACCGAACGTTATCAACCTGACATCGTGCTCATGGATATTTCCATGCCAGGTATGGATGGGTTGGAGGCGGCGCGGCACATTTCGGGCATGGATAGCCCACCAGCCGTCATATTCACCACGGCGTATGGTGAGTATGCTTTAGAAGCATTTTCAACAAAAGCAACAGGGTATCTTATGAAGCCTATTAGACAAGAACAATTATTACAAAGTCTGGAACAAGCCCGTTCACTGAACCGTGCACAACGTATGGAGGCGCTAGAAAACCGCGAGGGGCGTAACCTGCTGTCACGTAAGCATATTTGTGCGCGGATGCGGGGGAACCTTGAGTTGATTCCGATTGAGGATGTGGTGTATTTCCAAGCCGATCAAAAATACGTGACCGTGCGTCATAAAAAAGGCGAGGTCATTATCGAAGAGTCACTGAAGTCACTGGAAACGGATTTGGCGGATCGTTTTATCCGTATCCACCGCAATGCATTGGTGTCTAAAAGTGCGATTGCGGGGTTGTCAAAGTCTTCCGTCGGGCGTACCCAGATTGTGCTGGATAACGTCAATGACCAACTGGAAGTGAGCCGCCGTCATTTGGCTGAAGTGCGCCGCTTTGTGCGCAACCGTTAATTTCTCCTGTTTTCTCCTGTTTGGGGCGTGAGCGCATCACGCCCCTATTTTTTGCGATTAATGGAGTGCACGCTGTGCTTTGGTAATCGCCTCCTCCAGGTAAGCGCCGTAAAAGTCCGGGCTATTGTAGCCAAGCAGGCGTTCTGCCACTTCTTTGCCTTGCGCGTCCAAAAACAGCAGTGTCGGGGTTAACGACGCTTGATGCCGTGCTGCAAACTCATCAGCCGCAATGCGCTCACCGGTGAAATCGACAACCGTTTGCTCGCTGCCTAAGTCAAACCGACGGATCAAAATTCGTGAATCGTATTCACCGCTGCGTAGCATGGGTTCCAAGTGCTCGGTTTCGAGCTGTCGGCAAAATCCGCAGTAATCAGC
This sequence comes from Candidatus Thiothrix namsaraevi, assembly GCA_040415395.1. GTDB lineage: Bacteria > Pseudomonadota > Gammaproteobacteria > Thiotrichales > Thiotrichaceae > Thiothrix > Thiothrix namsaraevi. The sequence continues at coordinate 477 of JBEUIR010000136.1, read as the reverse complement.
ACGAACAGCTAACAGCAACGGCAGTCCCTTGCTTTGCATTTCTTGTTGTAATGCTTGAAAGTTAATTGCTTCAGGTATGGTTGCTTCGGCAAAGGCTGCTGGTGTCAGTGATACCATCCATAGTGTGATGGCAAGCAGACATTTTGTCGTGAGGTGTGGGTTTGTGCGCATGAAATTCTCTCCTAAAGATAAGCCGCTATCATTATTAAACTTTGTAGACAAAATATAGGGCATTTTGTTGTGGCGGGATATGCCAAAAGAGATAGATAATACGCCCTTGTTGCCTAATGGGTCAGGGTGATTTCTAGTGGTTGACCCTATATTAGTATGTATTTATACTCAACCCCGTTTGTGAATACAGTGCAACTGCATAACGCATAAAGGAACGGATGCGGAATCTACTCATTATTCAAGCTATTTTGATAGTGGCTGGTGCGGCGGCACGCGCTCAATAATCAGCCCAAACCGACGCCATCC
>JBEUIR010000135.1:0-6412 GCA_040415395.1 Candidatus Thiothrix namsaraevi | reverse complement strand
CTCCGACTTTTATACAAAATACTAATCAATAATAATGCCAAAGAGTGGTAAAACTGGTACTCGACACCGGTATGAAAACGTTGCAACATCTTCGCATCGACTAATTTTTCCAAACCGTGCGCCCCAAATGCCCCCAAGATGACTGCGAGCATTCCTGACACACTGGCGATTAGCAGAAAATGATTCCTTTCCACAACGATACGACCTTATGAATACACATGAAAAACGTCAATTATACCGCGTCATTCTCAGAATCATGGCATGGTTAGGTATTTTATTCCTGATGGGCGTGTTCTTGCGCAGTTGCCTTGCCTAGGTAGACATCATAACGCACCGCTTTACCACTGATGACAAAAGCCGGTTTACACCCGTGTAGTTCAGGGGCGTGACGCGGGCGCTTAACAACCACTCGCCGCTTGGAATGTTCCTGAGCCAGTGCCAACAGTGCATCACTGTCAGTATCGGCACCCACCACTTCGTGGAAAAAACGCATCTCTTTTTGTACCAAAGCGGACTTTTGCCGATCGGGAAACATAGGGTCGAGGTACACTACATCAGGCAATGCCGCTGCGGGAAGTTCCGTTAGCCATACGTGCGCATCTGCCAGATGCAAGGTCATACGTGCAGCAATTTCCACCGTTTCCTGATCGTCACTTGCCAACGCACGCTGCAAACCGTCAGCCAATAAGGCATGAACAATCGGGGAACGTTCCAACAAGGTCACGGTGCAACCCAAGGTCGCCAGCACGAAGGATTCGCGCCCTAAACCTGCGGTCGCATCAATCACTTGCGGGTGTTTGAACTTGTGTAAGCCAATCGCTTTGGCAATGTCCTGCCCCTTTCCACCACCGAACTTGCGGCGGTGTTGGGCTTTGCCTTCCACAAAATCGACGTACACCGCACCCACTTTGGGGTCGTGGGTGTCGTGCAGTTCCAGTCGTGCAGGGGTTTGCACCAGTTGATAGCGCTCAGGCATCAATAATGCGGAGGAGGGGTTTCATCCGCCTGACTACCGACAGCAGACGGGGTGATGGATTTGAGTTTTTCGTTAAGCCGTTCAATTTCCAGCAACGCCGAGGCTATATCTTTTTGTTGCAGGTAAAGCTGATGGCTCAAGGTTTCCAGCATTTGCTCCTGTTCCATGAACAGGAGTTCCAGTTTTTCCAAGCGTGCTTCCATCAGGAATTAACGCCCTTTGACCGCAGCAATCCGCATCCGTAACGCATTCAGTTTGATGAAACCTTCCGCGTCTTTTTGGTTGTACGCGCCGCCGTCATCGTCAAACGTGGCAATGCGTGCGTCGAACAAGCTGTCGTCGGATTTACGACCGGCAACCGTGACCGCACCTTTGTACAACTTCATGCGCACTGTGCCATTCACGAAGGCTTGCGATGCGTCGATCATGGTTTGCATCATCTTGCGCTCAGGACTCCACCAGTAGCCGTTGTAGACCAGTTCGGCGTATTTAGGCATCAGGCTGTCTTTCAGGTGTGCGACTTCGCGGTCGAGGGTGAGGGATTCAATCGCACGGTGCGCAGGCAATAAAATCGTGCCGCCGGGGGTTTCGTAGCAGCCGCGTGATTTCATGCCGACGTAGCGGTTTTCCACCAAATCCAAACGCCCGATACCGTTTGCGCCACCCAGTTTATTCAGGGTTTCGAGAATGGCAGAGGCGGACATTTCCTGCCCGTCTAACGCTACGGCATCGCCGCCTTTGAAGGTGATTTCGACGTAGGTAGGCTTGTCTGGCGCAGTTTCGGGGGAAACGCTCCAACGCCACATGTCTTCTTCGGCTTCAAACCACGGATCTTCCAACGGGCCGCCTTCGTAAGAAATGTGCAGCAGGTTGGCATCCATTGAGTATGGGGATTTCTTGCCAGCCTTTTTGAAGTCGACGGGAATGTTGTGCTTTTCAGCATACGCCATTAAGTCAGCGCGGGAATTCATGTCCCATTCGCGCCAGGGGGCAATCACTTTCACGCCCGGTTTTAGCGCATACGCACCGAGTTCAAAGCGTACTTGGTCGTTACCTTTGCCGGTTGCGCCGTGGGAAATCGCATCCGCGCCCGTCGCATTGGCGATTTCGATCAAACGCTTGGCAATCAACGGGCGGGCGATAGACGTACCCAGCAGGTATTCGCCTTCGTAAATGGTGTTAGCGCGGAACATGGGGAACACGTAGTCGCGCACGAATTCTTCGCGCAGGTCTTCGATGAAGATTTCTTCCGGCTTAATACCCATTGCCAAGGCTTTGGAACGCGCTGGCTCGACTTCTTCGCCCTGACCGATGTCAGCCGTGAAGGTGACGATTTCGCACCCGTAATTTTCTTGCAGCCACCGCACGATGATGGAAGTATCCAAGCCGCCGGAGTAGGCTAACACGACTTTGTTGACAGACTGTGCCATGTGTTAAGTGTTCCCGTTGTGGTAATCGAAACGAGGCATTATATGCGCTACACTTACGCCTTGCACTACCAACGATAAAGAGGAAGCCACCATGGAACGCCGTTCATTCTTCAAACACGCTGCTGCCAGCACCGTTGCTTTAGCCGCTGTACCTGCCACTGTATTAGCCGACGAAGCCGCCAAAGCCGCCGCATCCAGCGATTTACCCACCATCAGTTGGCGTTTAACCTCCAGCTTCCCCAAATCACTTGACACCATTTACGGCGCGTCCGACGTACTCGCTTCCGCCCTTTCCAAAATCACTAGCGGTAAATTCACCGTGAAAGTTTTCGCAGCGGGAGAAATCGTCCCCGGCTTGCAAGTGCTGGATGCCATCCAAAACGGCACGGTCGAAGCCGGTCACACCGCCTCCTACTACTATTTTGGCAAAAACCCCGCCCTCGCCTTCGATTGCGCCGTACCGTTCGGGCTGACTTCACGCCAGCAAACCGCGTGGATGCTGCACGGCAATGGCATGAAACTGATGCGCGAACTCTTCGCCGAATACAATGTGGTCAACTTCATGGGTGGCAATACCGGCGTACAAATGGGCGGCTGGTTCAACAAAGAAATCAACACCGTTAAAGACTTGGAAGGCTTGAAATTCCGCGTCGGTGGTTTCGCAGGGCGTGTGTTGAGCAAACTCGGCGTAGTGCCACAGCAATTACCCGGTGGTGACATTTACCCCGCGCTCGAAAAAGGCACGATTGACGCTGCCGAATGGGTCGGCCCTTACGACGACGAAAAGCTCGGTTTCGCCAAAATCGTCAAAAACTACTACACCCCCGGCTGGTGGGAAGCAGGCCCGCAACTCTCCTTCTACGTCAACAAAGAGCAGTGGGAAAAACTGCCGGATGCCTACAAAGCCGCGTGGGAAGCCGCTTGCCAACAAGCTCACAATGACATGCAAGCGAAATACGACGCACTGAACCCACAAGCACTCGCTAATTTGATGGGTAGCGACGTGAAATTGCGCTCGTTCAGCGACGAGATCATGGAAGCCTGCTTCAAAGCCACGCTGGAAACTTACGACGAAGAATCCAAAGCCAACCCCAAATTCAAAAAAATCTACGACGACTGGAAAGTGTTCCGCAATAACCAAGCGCAATGGTTTGGCGTGGCGGAACAATCCTACGCCAAGTTCGCGTTTGCCAAAAAACTCTAATCAGTTGTAGTCGGTGTGTAGGTCGGACTTTAGTCCGACGTTGTGCAAACGCTGTACCGTTGTCGGGCTGAAGCCCGACCTACATCATCACAAGAGGGGTATTCTTCACCATGCTACTAACATTCTCCCGTGCCGTTGACGCAATGAACGCCAAGTTCGGGCAACTCGCCAACGTGCTAATCCTGCTCGCCTGCGTGGTCAGTGCGGGTAACGCCATCCTGCGCTACAGCTTCGACATCAGTGACAACTGGCCGCTGGAATTACAGTGGTACTTATTCGGCGCAGCGGTAATGCTGGGCGCATCCCACACACTCGCGCAAAACGGGCATGTGCGCGTAGACATCATTTACGGCAACGTTTCCGACCGCACCCGCTTGTGGATCGACATTTTCGGTCTCCTACTATTTCTGCTCCCCGCCTGCACCCTATTCGCATGGCTGTCGTGGAAAACGCTGTTTTTACCCTCGTGGGACATTCTGGAGCATTCCAGCAATTCCGGTGGCTTACCGCGTTACCCGATCAAATTCATGCTGCCGCTCGGCTTCGGTTTACTGGTTCTGCAAGGCTTGTCCGAGCTGATAAAACGCTTTGCCGCCCTCAACGGCACACTGAAACTTGACACCCACTACGAGAAACCTGCGCAATGATTACCTTGGAAATGATGCCCTTGCTCATGTTCGCGGGGCTGGTGTTATTCATGCTGGTCGGCTTCCCAGTGGCGTTCTCACTGATGGCGGTTGGGCTGTTTTTTGGCTTTATCTCGATTGAAATGGGCTTTTTCACCCTGCCCTTTTTGCAGGCCATTCCGCAGCGGATTTTTGGCAGCGTGATTGCTAACGAGTTATTGCTGGCGATACCGTTTTTCACCTTCATGGGCGCGGTACTGGAACGCAGCCGCCTTGCCGAAGACATGCTCGATTCAATGGGGCAACTGTTTGGGCGGGTACACGGTGGCTTGGGTTATTCGGTGATTCTGGTGAGCTTTGTGCTGGGGGCAATTACTGGCACTGTCGCTGCGCAAGTGATTGCGATGGCCATGATTTCCTTGCCCATTATGATGCGCTACCGCTACAACATGCGTTACACCACGGGCGTATTGGCGGCTTCAGGCACGATTGCGCAAATTGTGCCGCCGTCACTGGTGTTGATCATTATGGCGGATCAGTTGAAAACGCCAACCGCGAGTGCCGATGTCGGCAGCATGTATTTAGCCGCATGGATTCCCGCCATGCTGCAAATCGGCTTATTCATGGCATACACCTTTTTACTCACCCGCATTCGCCCCGATTGGTTGCCGCCGATTCCCGAAAACGAAATCACGCTAAGGGGCACTGCTCTGTTGAAGAAAGCTTTGCTCGGCATTATTCCCACGGCGGTACTGATTTTTTTGGTGCTCGGTACGATTATGCTCGGTATTGCCACCCCGACCGAATCCGGTGCAATGGGGGCAATGGGCGCGGTATTGCTGGCATATTGGCGGCGCAAACAGCTTGGCGGTACGGCAGAGTGGTGGAGTTTAATCAAGCAAGCGTATAGAAATACTGCTCGGATTACCTCAATGGTCATTTTCATCCTGATCGGGGCAACCACGTTTTCGGTGGTGTTCCAAGGCGTGGATGGCGGGCATTGGGTCGAAGGCTTGTTCTCGGATTTGCCGGGTGGCTGGATTAGCTTCTTAATTATCGTCAATCTGTTTATTTTCTTTTTGGCATTCTTCCTCGATTTCTTTGAAATTGTATTTATCCTCGTGCCATTGCTTGCGCCTGTTGCCCAGAAAATTCTTACGCCGGTGTTGATGACAATGGGCTTTAGTGAACCTGCCGCTGCCACCGCTGCGCTGGTGTGGTTTGGGATTATTTTGAGTGTGAATATCCAAACCTCGTTTATGCACCCACCGTTTGGATTCGCGCTGTTTTACTTACGCGGGGTTGCGCCCAAAGAGGTGAAAAGCAGCGATATTTACTGGGGTGCAGTGCCGTGGGTCGGTTTGCAAATGATCATGACGGTGATTGTGATGTTCTCACCGGGGCTAGTGACAACGTTTTTGGATAAGGGCAAAGCCCCGGTTGAGCACAGTCAGGAAATCAATTTCCAGATGGAAAGCAACCAACCAGCAGTTAGCTCAGGTAGCGGGGAAATCCAGTTCAATTTGGATGGGCAAGCTCCGGCACAAACACCAGAGCCAGCCAAAAAGGATAGTAACGAGCTGAATTTCCAGTTGGATAAATAGAGAAGGCGGGTGGGATTGTAGGGGCGGTTCATGAACCGCCCCTACGGTATAATTATTCGCCGAGCAAAGGGACGGGGGACACGATCATTCCGTCCTCATCTGAGTACAGGTATTGACCGGGGGTGAACGTCACATCGTGGAAACGCACCACTTCGTTACGCAAACCGACACCACGCTTGACGCTTTTCAGCGGCAATGTGCCAAGGGCTTTTACACCGATGTCCATTTGAGCAATATCCACAGAATCGCGGATCAAACCGTAAACGACAATGCCGTTCCAGCCGTTTTTCACCGCTTTTTCAGCGAGCATATCGCCCAGCAGGGCGCAACGGGTAGAAGCACCGCCATCTACCACCAGCACTTTACCCTTGCCATCTTCGGCAACCAGTTCGCGTACTAGGGAGTTGTCTTCGTAAATCTTGATGGTGACGATTTCGCCCGCAAATTTGGAACGACCACCGTAGTTATTGAAACCCGGCTGTACCACTTGCAGTGGCTTGTCTTCGTTGTCGTCGAGCAGGTCGGCTGTTTTGAATGTCATGGGGGAGTCTCCGATAGGAGGGGTTCCCCCC
>JBEUIR010000134.1:0-6437 GCA_040415395.1 Candidatus Thiothrix namsaraevi | reverse complement strand
ATTTTTGCCAAACCAATCAGCGGGCTAGCATCAGCAATGATCACAGGCAGCAAGCGCATCCTCCAGTTCGCGTTCGAGTTCTTCGGGCGGATAGTCCACCGCATCAATGCCGCTTGCACCAAGCAATTCGATAAAAGATGACAAATCCATATCCGCAAACTTAGCAGCTTGTGCCAACGTCAACTGATGGGATTGCACCATGTGTAAAGCGATAACGCGGTGAATGCCATGTTGTAATAAATGAGCATCAAACGGGATTGCTAAAATAGAGGGTTTGCCGTGCTTGGTAATGATGCTGATATTACCATCGTGAGCATGTTGCAGTAACTCCCCAGAACGGTTGCGCAAATCGCGGGCGGTGTAGACTTCGACAGCTTGCATATAACGACTCCTGCCTGATTGTATGCACATAGTGTAGCACTTTTTGGTTAAGCCATGACAATTCCGCAGTACGTTGAGAAATCGTCAAGACTATTCCGCAATACGCTGCGGAATCGTCGCTATCAATGCCTCACACCCCACCGAAAAACACCTCGACACTATTCTTCCACACCTGCGGCAACAACGTTTCCAACGGCACATCCTTCACCGCTGCAACATGCTCCGCAATAAACGGCAAATACTTCGGCTCGTTCTTATGCCCACGGTAGGGAATTGGGGTCAAATACGGTGCATCGGTTTCCAACAAAATCTGTTCGATTGGCGTAAGCGCAATAATCTCACGCACATTTTCCGCCGCTTTAAACGTGCTTATACCGTTAAAGCCCAAACAGAAACCCTCGCCAAGGCAATATTCCGCCAACGCTTGCCCCGATGTGAAACTGTGAATCACCCCGCGCTTCGGCATTTGCCCGACGAAATTGCGCAAAATCGCCTCCATATCGTCGTCCGCCTCGCGGGTATGCACCACTATCGGCAACGCCAGATCAATCGCCATCTGCAACTGCCGCTCAAACGCCTCACGCTGTTTGGCACGATCCGAATAGTCGTAATGGTAATCCAGACCAATTTCGCCAATCGCCAGTATCTTCGCGTGCAAGGAATTGGCGCGAATTTGCGCATCCACTGCATCGCTGTAATCGTTGGCATCGTGGGGGTGAATGCCCTGCGTCCCCCACACTTGCGGGTAGTGCTGCGCCAATGCCATCACTTTTTCCAGATTATCGGGGGAAACCGCAATGGTAATAATACGTTCGACATTCACCTCACTGGCGGCTTGCAAGGCTGTTTCCAGCGCATCACCTTCCAGATAATCCAGATGGCAATGGGTTTCGATAATGGGGTGGTCGAAGACCGGGATGGCGCGTTTTTTCGACATTAAATAACCCCCTGCGCCAACATCGCATCGGCTACTTTCACAAAACCGGCGATGTTCGCGCCCGCCACGTAATTCCCCGCTTGCCCGTAAGCCGCTGCGGTCTCCACGCATTGCTGGTGGATATTCACCATAATCGAATGCAATTTGGCGTCCACCTCGCCGCGAGTCCAACTCATGCGCAGCGCATTTTGGCTCATTTCCAAGCCCGATGTTGCCACCCCGCCTGCATTCGCCGCCTTACTCGGTGCAAACAAAATCTGCGCCGCTTGGAAACGCGCTATCGCCTCCAAAGTACTCGGCATATTCGCGCCTTCGCACACCAGCGTGCAACCATTTGCCAGCAAGGTATTCGCATCGTCAGCAGTAATTTCATTCTGGGTCGCGCACGGGAACGCGCAATCACACGGCAATCCCCACGGGCGCTTACCGGGCAAATACTCAGCAGAAAACTGCTCGGCGTATTCACTAATGCGCCCGCGCCGCACATTCTTGAGTTCCATGACCCACGCCAGTTTTTCCACATCAATGCCCGCTGGGTCGTAAATCGTGCCATCCGAATCCGACAAACTGATCACTTTCGCGCCTTGTTCATGCAACTTAGCGACCGCGTGTTGCGCCACATTGCCGGAACCGGAAACGGTACACACCTTACCTTCCAATGTCGTGTGCCGGGTATGCAACATTGATTCGGCGAAATACACCACCCCGTAACCCGTCGCTTCCGGGCGAATCAACGAGCCGCCCCAGCCGATCCCTTTGCCCGTCAACACCCCAGTAAATTCATTGCGAATCCGACGGTATTGCCCAAACATAAAGCCGATTTCACGCGCCCCCACGCCAATATCACCCGCTGGCACATCGGTTTCCGCGCCAATGTGCCGCTGCAATTCGGTCATGAACGACTGGCAAAAACGCATCACTTCCGCATCCGATTTGCCTTTCGGGTCAAAGTCCGCGCCGCCTTTGCCCCCGCCCATCGGCAACGTGGTCAGCGCATTTTTGAACACTTGCTCAAAGCCCAAAAACTTCAAAATACTGGCATTCACGCTGGGGTGAAAGCGCAAGCCACCTTTGTAGGGGCCAATCGCGCTATTGAATTGAATGCGAAACCCACGATTTACCTGCACCTGCCCCGCGTCATCCACCCACGGCACACGGAATAGAATTTGGCGTTCCGGCTCGACCATGCGTTGCAAAATCCCCGCATCGCGCAAATCCGGGCGCTTATCCAGCACGGGCGCTAACGATGCCAGCACTTCATGCACCGCTTGATGAAATTCCGGCTCGTGTGGATTACGGCGTTTTACGGTGTCGATCACCTCGTGAATCACTGTCATTGGCTACATCCCTTCAATTAATCATTTTGCGCATCATCCGCACAGCGAAGTCCACCGTCAAATCCAATGACGGCAAGTGGTGGCAATGCGCTTGTTTTTCGGCACTTGCTGACCAGTAATACGGGGTCATGTGCAACAATGAAGCAATACTTGCCTGATCCGGCAACGTGACAGGGTAATTCACCGCCAATGGCGGACATTCCTGCATATTGTCCAGCGGCGGCAATTCCTCCACCGTATGCGGTTGCGGCGCGTCATAAATCAACTGGCGCAACTCGAACAAATGCTGGGCAGCGGGGTATGCCCACAAATACACCCCACCCGGCTTCAACACGCGCACAATCTCGGCTTCAGAGGCAGGCGCAAACACGCGCACCAACACATCCACCGACGCATCCGGCAACGGCACAGCAAAGCTGGAAGCCACCGCGAATGACAACGCGGGGTATTGTTTCGCCGCCAGCCGCATTGCCGCCCGCGAAATATCCGTGCCATAACCTTGCACATTAGCACCGAGGGATTGCACCAGTTGATTGAGGTAATAGCCTTCGCCACAACCGGCATCCAACACTGTCAACGCTTGAGCAGGGTCGGGAAAATACTGGCGAATCGCCGCCCCCAATGCCATTGCTAACGGCGCATAAAATCCCTGTTGCAAGAAATAGCGACGGCTATCCAACATCGCTTTATTGTCACCGGGGTCAGCCGAATGCTTACGATTAACCAACAGCAGGTTCACGTAACCTTCTTTCGCACGGTCGAAACTGTGGCGGTTAGCACAGACAAGACTGCGCTCGACCAAAGTCAGCGGCTCATGACACAACGGACAATGCCAAAACACGAGATTCATGCGGTATATCACCTTCACAATGGAACTGTTGGACTAGAATATGATCATAAGCGAGATAAAATGCAAACAAGGGAGTCGCTATGAAAACGTCAACATTCGCCCGCTTTTTACCCGTACTGTGTGTACCCTGGTTGGTTTCCTGCGCCTCGTTAGACGCGCCGGTTGATAACGAAACCGGCGGATTGAAAAAAACCAGCGCGGCGGAATTACGCGATTACCTACTGAAATCGTATCAGCAGCCGCAATATTCCCCAGCAATAGGCGCACAAATCGCGGTGGCAGCACCTGCACCGGCTGCCGCATCCGGTGCTGCCAGAGCGCCTGCTTTTTCCACCACCAATCTGCAAGAGCGCGGGGTGGATGAAGCCGACCTCATTAAAACCGACGGTCGCCATGTCTACGCAATCGGCGCACCCAATAACCAGAATTACCAAGACAACACCCTGCGGATTATGCAGATCAACGACGGCGGCAAAAACCTACAAGAAGTCAAACGCCTGACCCTGCCCGAAGGCAGCAGCCTGCAAAATCTTTACCTCGCCGGTAAACAACGCCGTCTGGTGACACTGGGCAATGCGTATCAAGCCATGCCTGTTCCTATGCCTATGCCCGCCGGAACAGCGCGTATGATGCCACCACCTTACATGATGCCGCGCCCGCAACAAACCGAATTGAACTACATCGACGTGCGTCAGCCTGAAAAAGCCGCGTCCACCCTAAAAGTGCAATTGGATGGCAATCTCAACGCCAGTCGCCGCGTGGGTAATACGCTGTATCTGATATTGCAAAGTTACCCACATATCAACATGAATAGCGGGCTGGATAAGCTCACCGCGCAAGACTTTCTGCCCACCTATCGCACCGCTGATGGTAAAACAGGCGCATTGGTCACAGCGGATGATTGCTACGTCAACCGCCCGCCCAAGACGGCTGATGCGGATTCCGGCTATTACAGCAACAATATTATCAGCGTGGTCGCAGTCGACTTGAACGCCACCGATTTCCGCTTCAAAAGCCGTTGCTACGTGGGCAATACCGAAACCTTGTACGCCTCACCGCAAGCGCTCTACCTTGCCACCACCGACTACCAATACAACCAAGCGCAAGGCGCTCGCAGCAATACCGGCATTCATAAGTTTGCGTTCACCGGCACTGACATTGCTTACCGTGGTAGCGGCTCCGTGCCAGGGCATTTGAGCGGGCAGGAAGCCTCATTCCGTTTCAGCGAACAGGATGGCTATCTGCGCGTCATTACCCAAAATGACCAATTCAGCGACCCATCAATGGCGATTACCGCCCCTTACGGCAAATCCCCCGGTATCCTCAGCATCCTCAAAGAAGGCGGCACAGACGGTTTGCAACTGGTGTCACAATTGCCTAACCGCAAGCGCCCGCAACACATTGGCAAACCCGAAGAACAGCTTTACGCTTCCCGCTTTGTCGGTGATCAAGCGTATTTAATCACCTTCCGCAGCACTGACCCGCTGTATGTGCTGGATTTAACCAACCCACAAGATCCGTACATCGCGGGCGAGTTGGAAATTCCCGGCTTCTCTGACTACTTGCACCCCGTTGGCAAACACTTGCTACTGGGCATTGGTAAAGATGCGCTGCCCGACCCACAGGGTGAGTTCCGGGGCGCATGGTATCAAGGCATGAAACTTTCCCTGTTCGACACCAGCAAGCCGGGTGAAATGAAGGAAGTCGATAAGCTGATTCTCGGCAAACGCGGCACTGATTCCGCCGCGCTGCACGATCACCATGCGGTGACTACCTTACCCGTGGGGACGGACTTGCGGGTAGCGTTGCCGATCAAGTTGCACGATACCCCACAACCAGGAATGCAGGGGCAACCGTCCGATTATTACGGTCACACCCAAACCGGGCTGTACCGGTTTGAAGTGGACAAAGTAGCCAAGAAAATCCGTCAGTTGCCACCGCTGATTACCGAGCGCGGGCGCGAAGAATATTGGAGCTACCCGCAGAATGACCGCAGCGTGATGATTGGCGATTACGTGCATTATTTCCATAATGGGAACTTCTGGTCACAACGCTGGTAGTCAATGAAGAACCTCACCCCCCGCCCCCTCTCCTTGACAGGCGAGGGGGAGGAAGAGTGACATTTCTTAGTCCCTCTCCTGTCAAGGAGAGGGGTTGGGGTGAGGTTCTTTTAGAGAGCCAAATGATTTGACTCTGCCTAAATAATCCCGTAGTTTGCCCCTCCTGTTCAGGTGCGCTTCATCGTTTTCGGGAAGCGTTAAACGGGAAGTGGGTGCAAGCCCCACACTGCCCTCGCAACGGTAAGCAGGTTAAACCTGATAAGTCCGATACCGGCCTGACAAGGCGCGACTCTAGCGAGTCGTCTTCACACACGTGCGCGACGGGCGCATCGTTACGGAAATTTATACGCTATGACATTACACCCTGTAGTCGCCGTGTTTGGCACGGCTGCCGTTTGCCTCGGATCCCCCCTTGTGCTGGCACAAGACGCTACCACCCTCGATACCATTGTCGTTACCGCCGACCGCAAGGCGCGTACCCTCGATGAAACCCTCGCTCCGGTCAGCATCATTACCCGTGCGGACATTGAAAAATACCAAGCCACGAGTGTGCCGGATGTCCTGCGACGCTTACCCGGTATCAGTATCAGCAACAGCGGCGGCACCGGCAAAGCCACCTCGGTATTCCTACGCGGCACGAATTCCAACCATCTCTTGGTGCTGATTGACGGCGTTAAAGTGGGTTCGGCGACCACGGGCAGCGTGGCGTTTGAAGATGTGCCGTTGGATCAGGTAGAGCGCATCGAAGTGGTGCGTGGTCCACGCTCCAGCCTATACGGTTCGGAAGCGCTTGGCGGCGTGATTCAAATTTTCACCCGCAAAGGTGGCAACGGCTTCCAACCCGAAGTCAGCATCAGTGCCGGTAGCCACAA
>JBEUIR010000133.1:2138-6463 GCA_040415395.1 Candidatus Thiothrix namsaraevi | reverse complement strand
GCAACACCCAAATCACCAACTGCTTGCCATCGTATATCCATAACTCCGGCACACCCAGAGCCGCGTACAACGCCCGATCTGTTGGTGAATAAATGTCGATTTCCACTGCCAAATCCGGTGGCGGGTCACTATCCAGACTAATCTGCCGTTTGCCACGCACCGCCGCAGCATGTTCAATATAAAAGCACTCATCCGGTTCAACCGCTTTTTGCACACTTTGCTTACGCATGGTAAACGAACCCAGCGGGCTAAAATCCACCTCGGCGTGTTCCAACAAATATTTGATAAAATCGCCGATATACGTTTTTGGCATTTCATGCCCAACCGATGGTGCCATCAAATGAATACTCCGCTGATTGTAATGAATGCGCAGACTGCTCCTCTCACCCAATTCATCCATGAAGCGCTCGAAATCCGCCCAAGACACATCATTGATCACCACTTCCGCATTTTCCGGGAAACTAAGCTGACTAAACTGAAACTGCATAACGCTTGCCTCTCAAATCGCCTTTTCCCCAGTATAGCAGTCGAGCGCATACCCGCCCATGCCCATCACCGCGCCTTTCCCCGTGTGTACCCACTGTCCCAGCCACAGCCACGGCCAGAAATCCTCCAACCCATCCAGCTCCAGCGTAAAGCTCCCCAGCAGTCCACCCATCTGCACATGATTCTGCTGGCGATTGGAATAACGTGACCACTCATGCCAACGCAAATCCGCCTTCCCCAACGTCACCGCTGCCGCTTGCTGGCTCAGTGCTTTGAAATCGCCCGGCAATTCCACTTCCGCATGATAAGCGTGCAATAACGAAATCCGCCGCATCAACGTATTGATAAAAAACTGAAACGTGAATCGACTACTGCGTATCGGCGTACCTTCCTGCAACAAACGCAACGGCGTCAACAAGCGCACCCGCACCCCTTCCGGCATTGGCGGAACCAACGGCACAACCCCCACTAACGCCTGCAAGCTTTCACCCGCCGCCTGAATCTGCGCCCATTCGCCCGCCCCCGGTGCCACTTCCTGTTCCACTGCCACGAGTGCGTAACGCCCATCGCCCTTGCCGATCCCGCGTTCCCCCACCTGCTGCATCGCGTGGATTAAATACGGCAAATGCCCAATCGCCGCGCCCAGCAAACTCAATTCCAGCGAAAACACCTCCCCCGGCGCATACTGACGCCCCGATGTTGCCAAGGGCTGCATAATATACGGGTGGGGGGCGGCATTAATCTTTTCCAGCAATGGTCCATGCCCAGCAGGCGTTTCAAACACCTGACTGTAAACACAGGAACGCCACAACAAACACTGGCGACAATCCGGCTCACGGGTAATACACACCGTGCGCCGCAAGGCATGACCAAACGCGCCGCGCCAAGTCGAGCCAGCATAAGCGGGGAATTGAATCGGGGTCAGCGCCCGCAGCGTTAAACGGTAACGGGCAATCGGCAGGCTAAAAGCGGGGATCATTTCTGCGGCTTTACGTTACTTAGAATACTTTCCTGCATTTTTTTCCAGGTTTCCATATTTTGTTCGCCCATCTTCATCCAAGTATCCAGCGGCGTACCGGCGAGTATTTTATGCATCTGTTCCTGTATGGCAGTTTGCTGACTGGTAAACAACCCAACACTTTGCTCCATGTATTCCATAAAGCCCTTGCGGGTTGCGTCACTGTAATTGCGGATAAATTGCGCCAGAATATCGGTGCTAAACAAGGGTTGTCCGCCCGCTTCCTGTTCCATAATGATTTGCAGCAAGATACTGCGGGTAATGTCGTCGCCGGATTGGCGGTCGATGACTTTGAACGGCGTTTGCGCCAAGACCAAATCGCGGACATCGCTTAACGTGATATAACAACTTTGGTTAGTGTCATATAAGCGGCGATTCGGGTATTTTTTAATAATGCGTTCTTCTGTCATAGGGGGCTTCGTCGGTACTACTGTGATGAAACAAATAAAATCAGGCGGCTGCATGAGTGCGATCAGCTTCTACCAGTAGGTTAACGTTTTGTTATGCACAAAAGAAGGGAATAGGGGAGTAGGGGGCGAAAAATTTTTTCGCCCCCTACGGTCTATCAGTGAATGAACTGACCGCCGTTGGCGGAAATGTTCGCACCCGTGATGAAGCCCGCTTTGTCGGATGCCAAGAAAGAAACGATTGCTGCCATTTCTTCTGGCGTACCCAAACGCCCGACGGGGATTTGCGCAATGATTTTGTTACGCACGTCTTCCGCGATAGCCATAACCATTTCAGTGGCGATGTAGCCCGGTGACAAGGTGTTGATGGTCACACCTTTACGAGCCACTTCTTGTGCCAGCGCCATGCTGAAACCGTGTACGCCTGCTTTTGCCGCGCTGTAGTTGGTTTGACCAAACTGACCTTTCTGACCATTGATGGAAGAAATGTTGATGACGCGACCAAAGCCACGCTCTGCCATTTCATTCACGAACTGGTGCGTCACGTTGAACACGCTGTCCAAATTGGTTTTCATGACCGCAGCCCAATGTGCTGGGGTGATTTTCTTGAAGGTGGCGTCACGGGTAATGCCCGCGCAGTTAACGATAATGTCAACTTGACCGAAATCCGCAATCACGGATTCTTTCAGTTTCACGCAATCGTCATAGCTGCTGACGTCGCAAGGGTAGATGGCAACGTCATAATCTTGCTTGGCTTGCCATGCTTTGGCTTGCTCTTCCGGCTCGAAATAGGTGGTGACAACTTTGTAGCCGTCAGCAGCGAACTGCTTGCAAATCGCGTTACCAATACCGCCAGTACCGCCTGTTACCAGTGCAACTTTACTCATACTCAATACTCCTCAACTGTTTTAATTAAACCGCTTCAACCGCCATTGCCACACCCTGACCACCACCGATACACAGTGTTGCCAGACCTTTTTTCGCGCCAGTGCGCTTCATGCCGTGCAGCAGTGTTACCAGTACCCGCGCACCGGAAGCACCAATCGGATGACCCAACGCAATCGCGCCGCCGCTGACGTTAACCTTGCTCAGGTCAAAGCCGAGGCTTTCGTTAACTGACATTGCTTGTGCTGCGAAGGCTTCGTTGGCTTCGATCATGTCGAGGTCAGCAACGCTCCAGCCTGCTTTTTCCAAGCACTTGGTCGTAGCCGGGATTGGGCCAGTGCCCATAATTGCCGGATCAACGCCCGCGCTAGAGAATGCGACGATGCGAGCCATTGGGGTTAAGCCCAATTCAGCCGCTTTAGCAGCGGTCATGACGATCACAGCCGCCGCACCGTCGTTAATGCCGGAAGCATTGCCCGCTGTTACTGTACCGTCTTTCTTGAATGCAGGGCGCAGTTTGCCCAAAGAAGCAGCGGTTGTGCCAGCGCGTGGGAATTCATCCTTGGCAAATACCAATGGGTCGCCTTTGCGCTGTGGAATCACCACAGGGATGATTTCGTTATCAAACACACCGGCATTTTGTGCCGCTTCGGTTTTTTGTTGGGAGCTGGCAGCGAATTCGTCTTGCGCTTCACGGCTGAAACCGTATTGCGCCGCGATGTTTTCCGCAGTGATACCCATGTGGCAATCGTTGAACGCGCACCACAGACCGTCTTTGATCATGGTGTCGACCATTTTCCAGTCGCCCATTTTCTGACCGTTGCGTGAATTAGGCAGGACGTGTGCGGAAGCACTCATGGTTTCCTGACCGCCAGCAATCACGATGTCTGCATCGCCGCAAGCAACCGCTTGATACGCCAGATGTACCGCTTTCAAACCACTGCCACAGACTTTGTTGATCGTCATCGCCGGAACTTCAACGGGTAAGCCAGCAGACAGCACGGTTTGGCGTGCCGGATTTTGACCCACGCCAGCGGTCAATACTTGACCCAGAATGACTTCGTTGATTTGTTCAGGTTTCAAGCCAGAACGTTCCAGTAAGCCTTTGATCACTGTTGCGCCGAGTTCAGACGCAGGAATGGCGGCGAGTGAACCACCAAAAGTGCCAAGTGCAGTTCTGCCAGCGGCTACGATCACAATATCTTCGCGCATGAAACGTTCTCCTAGGGTATAAAATGTCACAAAATCTGTGGTATATCGTTAGGTTGTCAACAATAAGCTGACAGAGTGGCTTTGACACGTCGTAAGAGTACCACACTGTTAACATTGTTGCGATGCACAAAATAGCATGGTAAGCTCTTAAAAGGCAACATTTTTATACGCGGAGGATAGGTACTGTCATGGCAGCTTGGTCGGACGATATGATGAAAAATTGGTCTGATGCGCAACAGCGTTATTGGAATGCGTGGTCGGATCTTTCCAAAATGGGGCAGCCACAGGCTGTACCGGGTTTTGGTACTGGTTTTGGT
>JBEUIR010000133.1:0-2038 GCA_040415395.1 Candidatus Thiothrix namsaraevi | reverse complement strand
CTGGTTTTGGTACTGCACCTGCTTGGACACAAGGTCTGGAGCAATGGTGGAAAGCGGTTAGTCCGCATACTGTTCCCGGCGCATCTACCGATGCCTTTCAGCGTATGGTCGAAATGGGCAAGGTCTACATGAATCTTGCGGAAAATGCTTACAACGTGCAACTCGCTGGTGGCAAAGGCTCCGAGACAATGGATGCGTGGATGGATGCGATGGAGGCGAATTTCCGCCAATGTTGTGGTCAACTCGAAATGGGTAAATTCACCGCACACGGTTTCGGTGTCGGTCAGGCAGCCCTGGATAGCTGGCAGCGGGTGCTGAATAGCATGGGGATGCAGGCATTCCAGCAAATGGGCGCAGGTGGTTTCCACATGCCAACCTCGGAAAATTGGACTGAGCAATTCCGTAAAGTGTTGGCAACGCCTGCTGTGGGGTACAACCGCGAATCGCAGGAACGCCTGCAAGCCCTCGCGAAATTAGGTGCGAACTATCAGGAAGCGATGGATGATTACCTGAAAGCGTTTGCCAAACAGGGTATTGAGTCGGTGCAAGCCTTGCGTGAACGTGTTGCCACCATGCGGGCGGACGGTAAAAAAATCAATTCCTTGCGTGAACTCTACGATCTGTGGGTTGATGTTAACGAAGAGGTGTACGCCAAGTTTGCCATGACGGATGAATATCAGGTGGTTTACGGCGATTTGGTGAATGCGCTGATGGCGCTCAAGCAAGGCATTAATGCCGAGTTGGATAGTATCTATGAAGCCGCGAATTTGCCAACCCGCAAAGATTTGGATGCGGTCTTTGCCAAGCAGCAGGAAACCCGCCGCGAAAACCGTGCCTTACGTAAGCAATTGCAGGAGCTGTCTCGCAAAGTGGAGGCGTTAACTGCCGCGAAACCCCCAGCAGCCGCGAAACCGAAAACCCCCAGCGCTAGCACCAAAAAAGCCTAACCCGCACTGGATACTCAAGGAGAACGAACATGCCGTTTCAAATGCGTCCAGACGAAATTCTGAACGAAGTCAAAACCTTCAATGAAAAACTCGCGCAGGGTATGACCAATCTGATGGAAGTCGGTGAGATTTCCGCAGGCGTTACCCCGTTTGAAGTCGTTTACACCGAAGACAAACTCAAGTTGTTGCATTATATCGGTACTGGCGAGCCGACCAATAAAGTGCCAATGCTGATTGTGTACGCGCTGGTAAACCGCCCTTACATGACCGATATTCAGGAAAACCGTTCCACCATCAAAGGCTTGCTGGATGCGGGTCAGGATGTGTACCTGATTGACTGGGGCTACCCGGATGCGTCCGACCGTTACCTGACGCTGGATGATTACCTCAACGGTTATTTGGATACGTGTATTGACGAAATCCGCGCCCGCCATAACGTTGAGGCGGTCAACCTGTTGGGAATTTGCCAAGGCGGCGCATTCAGTCTGTGCTACACCGCCATGCACCCCGATAAAGTCAAAAATCTGGTCACAATGGTCACGCCAGTCGATTACCAAACACCGGATAATATGCTAAGCCACTGGGTGCAAAATATCGACATTGACCAATTGGTCGATACCATCGGCAATATCCCCGGCGAAATGCTCAACTGGACATTTCTCAACCTCAAGCCTTACCAGCTCATGGGGCAGAAATACCTCGGCATGGTGGATGTGATGGGGGATAGCCAGACCCTGAAAAACTTCATGCGCATGGAAAAGTGGATTTTCGACAGCCCTGACCAGGCGGGTGAAACTTTCCGCCAATTCATCAAGGATTTCTTCCAGCAAAACAAGCTGCTGAAAGGTGAAGTGCAGATTGGTGAATATACCATCGACTTGAAAAATGTCACCGTACCAGTGTTGAATGTGTTTGCGGAACAAGATCACCTTGTACCACCGGATGCGTCACGGGCGCTGAAAGGGGCAACGGGGTCGTCGGATTACACAGAGCTGTCTTTCAAAGGCGGTCACATCGGTATTTACGTGAGCGGCAAAGCGCAGAAAACGATTCCACCCGCGATTGGTGAGTGGTTGACGGCGCGTAGCTAA
>JBEUIR010000132.1:3286-6482 GCA_040415395.1 Candidatus Thiothrix namsaraevi | reverse complement strand
GAAGCCGTGTACCAGTACCACCGTTTGCGCCCATAATGTGACGGGAAATAATAGGATGCTGGCTGCTAGTATTATTGAATGACGGATTTTCATGCCACCCTCCACTGATTATCATTGCGTTAGCTGATGCTAATATTACCAGTAAATTCTAACCTAAACATTGAGTTTCAACATGACTATACGCTGTATTGCTTTTGACCTTGACGATACCCTGTGGGCGGTAAAGCCAGTGATTGAACGTGCTGAACAGCATTTTTATGGCTGGTTGCAACAGCACTATCCACGGATTACCGAGAAGCATTCGCCGCCTGAACTCATTAAACATCGCATGAACTACATGCAGCAATACCCTGAATTGCACTATAATCTTACTCGTCTACGTAAAAACTGGCTGGCAACGTTGGCGCAGGCGCACGCATACCCCGATACGTTGGTGGAGGCGGGGTTCGAGGTGTTTTGGCTGGCACGTAATGAAGTGACCTTCTTTGAAGGGGCGTTGGAGGCGCTCGAATCACTCTCGGCACGCTTTTTGCTTGGGGTTATCAGTAACGGTAATGCCAGTGTCCATCACATAGGCGTTGGGCATTTGTTTCAGTTTGCCCACAGTTCTGCGGATGCCGGGGTCGCGAAACCTCACCCGGCGATTTTCCATCAAGCATTGGAACGAGTAGGCATTTCCCCGCACCAAGCCGTCTATGTGGGTGATGATCCGGTGCGGGATATTCAGGGGGCAGCCAGTGCAGGCTGGCGTACCGTTTGGTTCAATCCTGACCGCCAACGGTGGCCGGGCGGGCAGAAACCGGATGCGACCATTCACCATCTTGCGCAACTGGAGGCTGTTATTACCAAGCTATAAATAATAATTATTTGTTAGATGAGGAGTCATTGCTGACATGCGACATAGCCGAACCACGGATACCGAGTCACGAACCCGTCAGGCGTGGATTGAACGCTTTTGGGTGTCCGATAATGAGCGCGATTTTTACCTGATTGGGCAAATCATTGATAATTTGCTGCAATCCCCCCCGCCGACTGACCCTTTGCAGCCCTGTAGCTTGGATGTTGCCGAAATCTTACGCCATTTGGACGTGGATCAAACCACCTTAATGGCAGCGTTACTGTGTGATAGCCGTTTCCAACAAACCCTGACGCTGGATGAGGTGGAAAAAGAATACGGGCAAGCGGTGCGGCGTTTGTGTGAAGACATGCGCAATTTGCAGCGTTTCCGTGATTGTGTGGAAAACACTGACCCTAGCAGTTCCCGCCAAGAGCAAGGCGAGCAGTTGCGGCGCATGTTGATGGCAATGATTAAAGACATCCGCACGGTGTTGATTAAATTGGCGTGGAGCTTGCAATACCTGCGCTTGCTGTCGCGGGAGGAAGTCTCGGATTTGCACCGTTGTGTAGCACGGCTGAGCATGGATTTGTACGCGCCGCTGGCGAACCGTTTGGGTATTAGCCAAATCAAATGGGAACTGGAGGATTTGTCGTTCCGTTTCTTGCACCCTGACATTTATAAGGGTATCGCCAAATCGTTAGCCGATAAGCGCATTGAGCGTGAGCAATACATTGCCGATTTTATCCATATTCTCAAAGAGCTGTTGGTTAACAATGGCATTCAGGCTGAGGTGTATGGTCGTCCCAAACACCTGTATAGCATTTGGAAAAAGATCAGCCGCAAGCAAATTGGGATTGACGAACTCTATGATTTACGTGCGGTACGGGTGATGGTGACTGATCATGCCACTTGCTATCGCGTATTGGACATCGTACACAATACTTGGCGGCATATTCCCGAAGAATACGATGATTATATTAGCAATTCCAAGCCGAATGGTTACGAGTCGATCCACACCGTGGTGGTGGGGCCAGAAAGTAAATTTGTGGAAGTGCAAATCCGTACCCACGAGATGCACCGTTTCGCCGAGCTAGGGGTAGCAGCGCACTGGTATTACAAAGAAGGCGGGCGGCAAGACCAAGCCATGAGCGATGCGATCAATGCGATGCGCCGCTTATTGGATAGCAACGACAGTGACAGTGATTTGATGGAAGATTTCCGCACGGAAGTCTTTAACGACCGGGTATTTGTGATTACGCCCAAGGGTCGGATTATTGACATGCCGAAAGGCTCAACCCCCGTGGATTTTGCCTACCATGTGCATACCAGTGTGGGGCACCGTTGCCGAGGGGCAAAGGTCAATGGCAATATTGTGCCGCTCAATTACGCGCTGCGTAACGGCGAACAGGTCGAAATTCTCACCAGTAAAAACGAGCACCCGCGTCAGGATTGGATGAAACCCGAACTCGGTTTCGTGAAATCCGGCAGTACTCGCCAAAAAGTACGCCAGTGGTTTAGCCAGCAAAACCACGAACAGAACGCCAAAGATGGCGAACGCATTCTTGAGAAGGAACGCCACCTGCTCAACTTGGGTAAATTGAATTACCCGGAATTGGCGCGGCAATTTAGTCGCCCCAGTGAGCGCGATTTCCTGATTGCGGTCGGGCGCAATGAGGTGTCCCCGGCGCAAATTCGCCGCTTCCTGCTGAATACGCATGAAGCCGAATTCAAATTACGGAAAACCCGTAGCCCAGATGTGGTGAGCAGCGGTATTGAAGTGCGCGGGGTTAGCAAGCTGTATACCCAGTTGGCAACTTGTTGCCACCCGGTGAATGGTGATGCGATCGGCGGGTATTTGTCGCAAGGGCGTGGTGTGATTGTACACCGTGCCGATTGCCCCGACTTTGCCAACTTACGCAAGGAACGTGAGGAGCGCATTATCGAGGTGGGCTGGGGCAACCACGCGGCGGCGTATGCGGCAGACATTACGGTTTCCACCTACAACAAATCGGGCGTGTTGGGTGATATTGCCAATCTGCTGGCCAAGGAAAAGGTGAATATCCACAGCCTGCATACCCGCGACACTCACGACCCTTGTCTGGCAGTGATGGATTTCACCCTGGAAATCCGGGATGTGCAACAACTTGGGGATGTGCTGGAAAAGCTGTTGCAATTGCCATCGGTGATTGATGCGCAGCGCAAGGGGTGAGTGAGGCGGGGTTGGCTTTTGCCCAATCCTGTTCAACCACTCATCCGTGTCACGTTGGAGCGCCTGCCACTAGCTGCTAGACTGGTATAATCCGATAAACTATTGATAAAAAATAACGCCATGAATACCGGACTCATTATCTTTTTCGC
>JBEUIR010000132.1:0-3186 GCA_040415395.1 Candidatus Thiothrix namsaraevi | reverse complement strand
CACGTTGGAGCGCCTGCCACTAGCTGCTAGACTGGTATAATCCGATAAACTATTGATAAAAAATAACGCCATGAATACCGGACTCATTATCTTTTTCGCCCTATTGGGTGGCCTGCTGTTGTGGGGCATTCTGTTATATAACCAATTGGTGTTACTCAAAAATAATACCGAAAAGGCATGGAGCAATATTGAGGTATTGCTAAAACAGCGCAATACCGAGTTGCCCAAGTTGATTGCGGTGTGCAAAGAACACATGGAATACGAACAAGCCACCTTGCAAAAAGTGACAGAAGCGCGTAACCGCCTGGTCAGTGCGATGCAATTCGGCAATATGGGGGCGTTGGAAGCTGCCGATAATGCCTTGCGGATTGGTTTGGGAAATTTGTTTGCGGTGGCAGAAGCTTACCCCGAACTCAAAGCGAGTGAGTCATTCCAGCATTTGCGGGAACGCATTACCGGCTTGGAAGACAGCATTGCGGATCGCCGCGAGTTTTACAACGATTCTGCCGCGCTCAATAACACCCGTATTGAACAATTCCCCGATTTGATCATTGCCAAATCGTTCAGTTTTAAGCCCTTCCGTTTGTTGAGTTTCAAGTCTGAGGAAATCGCGGATGTGGATGTGGCTGCGCAATTTACTGCCGGAACCTGAACCGGTTGCGCCATTTGCAGGCGATGCGGATGGCATCAATTGGTATCACGTCGCGCAAAATCAGCGCTTTGCGGTATTACGCAAGGGCGGGTTGATGAACCTTGCCAGCACTTGGCGTTTCGCGCTGTTTTGGGGGGCGGGGTGCTTTTTGCTGGCGCAGCAGGTGGGGCGCGACTGGTTGTTGTTGCCTGCGTTGGCGAGTTTGTGGTTTGCCTTGGGCTTGTACCGGCGCTATCGCTTGATTGTGGATACGCCCACCTCACGGCTGAGCAGCAGTGCGCAAGGTTATGTGGAATTGTCCGGCACGGCAGCATTGCCGGATGGTGAAAGTTCTCGTGGTTTGCCGCATTTGCCGGTGACGGTGTGGTTGCCGGGTTACGTGGAAGACCAGCCGTTTTTGTTGGAAGATGCGTTTGGGCGCTGTTTATTGTACCCGCAGGCGGCGGAAATTGTGACGCGCACCGGCGATAACCACTTGTTTTTATTGCACGCGATTTACCCCGGCCAAACCTTGTATGCCTTGGGCGAATTGCGCACCCAACGCCACGCGCATAGCAATGTTGCGCAAGAACGGCGCGAACGCTTGGCGGTATTGCTGGCGGATTGGAAACGCGATGATCACACCTTAGTGCAGAATTTCGATGCGGATGGCAATGGGCAAATCGACCCAGACGAATGGCAGACTGTGCTGGCTGCGGCACAACAGTGGGTGGATGCGGATATTCGTGCGCAACAGCGCCTGCCGGGGACGCACGTGATGTCAGGGGCGCAGGCAGGGCAGCTTTTTTTGATCACGAATATTCCGCCGGAACAATTGGCGCGGCGTTACCAGTGGGCGGCGTGGTTGCATACGCTGGCCTGGTGGGGGCTAATGGCAGCGGCGCATATCCGTTAAGACAAATCAACCGCGTGTTGTTTTAAGTCTGCCAGATCCAGAATGCGTAAGCAGTCTTGATGGGTTGCCAGCACCCGTACCCGTGGGGCTTTGCCTGCATCAAAGGCTTCGCGCCAACGTGCGGCACACAAACACCATTGATCGCCCGGTTTCAAGCCGGGGAAACCGTATTCTGGTACGGGGGTCATTAGGTCGTTGCCTTGTGAGCGGCTGAATTCGAGGAAGGCTTGTGTCATGACGGCGCATACGGTGTGCGAGCCGATGTCTTGTTTGCTGGTATTGCAGGAGCCATCGCGGAAAAAGCCGGTGATGGGTTGGGTGCTGCATTCTTCCAATGCAGTGCCTAAAACATTGAGTGATTCGTGCATGAGCTGGGGTTTCCTGTATCGGTTTGCTGGGGTGCAATGTGGCTGGTAACGGTTGGCGTTGCAAGTTCCCGTACTTATCGGATTGGGCTTTCTAAAGTGCGGAATGTTTGCGTATTGGCTAATTACGGCTATTATTGGCTAAGGTTTTTCACTTTTTTGGCTATTTATGAAAACGCATTCCCTGACAATCACCCCCGAAATGCTCAAGTTAATTGCCGAGATCGACGAATTCAGGGGCGGTTGGAAAGCTATCCACGGCATGACCCCAGAACGCTTGGAAGCCCTGCGTCGGGTGGCAACCGTGGAAAGCATTGGCTCTTCCACCCGGATTGAAGGCGCAAAGCTGAGTGATGCCGAAGTGGAAAACCTGCTGGGGAATATCGGTAAGCAATCGTTCCAGACCCGTGATGAACAGGAAGTGGCAGGCTACGCAGAAGCGATGGATACCGTTTTCCAAAGCCATGACGACATACCCATGACCGAGAACTACCTGAAACAATTCCACGCCCTGTTGCTACGCCATAGCGACAAGGACGCACGCCACCGAGGGCAATACAAAACCCTGAACAACCATGTAGAAGCCTTCGACGCATCCGGCAATAGCCTTGGGGTAATTTTCAGGACAGCTACACCGTTTGACACCCCACGGGAAATGCAGGCACTGGTGGACTGGACGCGCACCACATTGGAAGATCGCAGTCTGCACCCGCTGCTGACTGTAGGCATTTTCAACGTAGTGTTTTTGGCTATCCATCCGTTTCAGGATGGCAACGGCAGGCTGTCACGGGTGTTGGCGACCTTGTTGCTACTGAAGGCTGGTTACAGCTATGTGCCTTACACCTCGCTGGAAAGCATCATTGAGCGCAATAAAGATAGCTATTACCTCGCCTTGCGTCGCACTCAAGGTACACTCGATCAGGAAGCCCCTGACTGGTTGCCCTGGCTATCATTTTTCCTACGTTCTCTGAAAGCTCAGAAAGACCATCTGGCGGCGAAGATGGCGGATAACCTAGGCTGGGAAAGCCTACCCGCAGATAGCGTCAAGATTCTGGAATACCTCAAGGACAACGGGCGCATCACCATGAAACAGGCGGAGGAACTCACCCATACCCCGCGCGCTACCCTGAAACTGCGCATTGCCCAACTGATGGAAAACGGGCATATCCAGCGGCACGGGCAAAGACGCGGCACCTGGTACACGCGGATCACATGACCACAGCACCCTCTTGCCCGTTCTGCCAACTCGCGGCGGCGGATATTGTGGCGGAAAA
>JBEUIR010000131.1:0-6495 GCA_040415395.1 Candidatus Thiothrix namsaraevi | reverse complement strand
TGCCAGATACACGCATCGGCATTGCGTTGCCGAATTTCAAGCCGCAAGCCGTTTTCTTGTGCTGTTAACAAGCCTTCCAGTAAACGGATGTGGCGTACCCGCAATTTGAGCAAGTCCACACTTTGCGCCATCGGTGATAACAACTCTTCGGCTTCACTAATATTGTCGTACACATGCCGCCGGACTTGTTCGGCGTAAGCGATAATGCTGCCACAATCGTCGTATTGCGCGGCAACTTTACTGGTGTGCAAGCCGTGACTATCCGCATCATCTTCCACACGCGGGTCACGTTTGCTGACTGCCGAAAGCTCGCGAATTTGCTGGCGAACTTGCGCAAGTTCATGACGGTTATCCCGAATGATTTGCTTATTGGTTTCGAGTTGCGTCAGCATTTGCTGGTAAACATTTAGCGCTGATGCTAACACCACATCGTTTGTGGGAGCTGGGGGAATCGGCGGCGGCTCAGATACCACTTCAGGTTCAGGTTCAGATTCAGGTGCTGCTTCAGTTGTTTCTGTTTCTGGTGCAACATATTCGTCATCAGGTACGGTATAGGTTTCGTTATTATCCGACATTAGGCAGATCCTCAGTGGTTAATCACTGCATAATCCTGAATTCGGGCTTTATTGTCTGTAGCGGGGTTTATAGACCACCGTGAACTTCAGATAATCGGCAAGTTGACCAAGAATCGACAAAAAAATCCCCGCCAAGGTGCGTATCCATTGGCGGGGAAAGTGCTTGGAGTGTGCCAAGTGAAAGAAAAGTATCTACGGTTTATTGACCGCCACAAAGCGGGTTTGTTCACCCTGCATAATTAACATTGCAATAGGTTTACCGGCAGGTGCAGCTTGTACCGCCGTTTTAAGGTCAGCCGCTGATGTCACCGGCTGATTGTTGACGGAAACAATCACATCCCCCACGCTCAACCCGGCTTGTTCAGCAGGACCATCAGCCATGACTTGCTCGACTACCACACCATGGCTTAACTTACTGGATTTCAGCTCCTCACTGCTTAATGTTGACACCATCAAGCCCAGCATCCCGCTTTCACCTTGCGTTTTAGCGACTGGCGAGGTTTGTTCTTTGTCATCGCCGAGTTGGGCAATGGTGACATTTAAGGTTTTCTCCGCCCCAGCTCGCAGGATTTTGAGAGGCACTTGCGTACCCACTGGGGTATTGCCTACCAATAAGGGTAAATCAGAGGACGATTTCACCTTGCCCTCACCAAAACCCACGATAACATCACCGGCTTGCACGCCTGCTTTATCGGCAGGGCTACCCGCTTGGACACTGGAAACCAGTGCGCCATCCGGCTGATTCAAGTTGAAAGAGCTGGCTAAATCTTGGCTCATGTCCTGAATCGCCACGCCTAACCAACCCCGGTCAACCTTACCTTTGCTCTTGAGTTGCTCAATAACGGTTTTTGCCACGTTTACCGGAATTGCAAACGAGATGCCCATATAGCCACCGCTGCGGCTATAAATTTGCGAGTTGACCCCGATTACCCGTCCACTGAGATCAAACAACGGGCCGCCAGAGTTACCGGGGTTAACTGCCACATCGGTCTGGATAAACGGCACATACGTGCCATCCGGTAGACTCCGTGACAAAGCACTGACAATGCCTTGGGTCGCGGTAAGATCCAAGCCAAACGGCGCACCAATTGCCACTACCCACTGCCCTACTTCCAAGGCATTGGAATCACCGAGTTGCACCGTCGGCAAGTTTTCCGCTTTGACTTTCAGCACGGCAAGATCACTGAGGGTGTCGATGCCAATGACTTCAGCAGGCAACTCGCGACGGTCATTCAAGCCCACCAAAATGGATTTAGCGTCTTCCACCACGTGTGCATTGGTAACAATGTAGCCATCCGTTGAAATAATAAACCCTGAACCGGAAGCTCTGGCGCGGCGTGATTTTGGCTCTTCACCACCGGGTAAGCCCCGGAAAAAACGTTCCAGTTCGGGTGGCAAGCCATCGGGCAAACCGCCCATGCGTTTAGATGCTGCCGACGCTTCCACGCTGATATTGACCACTGCCGGGCTATTTTGTTTGATCAGTGTGGTCAATTCCGGTAACGCACCTGCACTGGGGGCTGGTGCTGGGGCGGTAACGGGTGCGGCAACTAACGGCGCGGCTGCTGGGGCTTGCTGCAAGGGAAAGGTGCTGGCGGTTTCTGCCAATGCTGGCACGATCCCACCTAATACCAATGCTGAACTCATCAGCAAACCTGCGCCTACTACCCGCTGTTTACGTGTGAACATGAATCGCTTACTCCTGTGCAATATGCTGTGCTATAGCCAATATAGTGACAGAAAGAACATTACCAAGGGTTTGCGGGAAGGTTACGGAATTGTCATGTTCAGATGTCAGGAAGTGTTTTATGCTTGCCCCATGAATATCTTAATCGTTGAAGATGACCGCCAAACCGCCAGTTTCATCCAGAAAGGCTTGATGGAAAGTGGCTACATTGTTGATCACGCTGCTGATGGCGAGGATGGTTTGCACCTTGCCAAGCAAGGTAACTACGACGTACTGATTGTCGACCGGATGTTGCCAAAACGCGATGGTCTCTCCTTAATCCAGACCCTGCGTGCGCAAGGGATGCAGACGCCAGTGCTTATCTTGAGCGCCTTAGGCGATGTCGATCACCGCGTCGAAGGCTTGCGTGCCGGTGGCGATGATTATCTGGTGAAACCTTACGCTTTCAGCGAGTTGCTGGCACGCTTGCAAGCCTTATTGCGGCGCACCCAGCCCGCGCAAGAATACACCACGCTCAAGGTTCGAGATTTGGAAATGGACTTGCTCAAACGCCGCGTTACCCGTGGTGGCACAGTGATTCCCCTGCAACCGCGCGAATTCAATCTGCTCGAATACCTGATGCGCCACGCGGGGCAAGTCGTCACCCGCACCATGTTGCTGGAAAAAGTCTGGGACTACCATTTCGACCCGCAAACCAATGTGATTGATGTCCATATCAGCCGATTGCGGAGCAAAGTAGACAAGGATTTCGACACACCATTGCTACACACCATCCGGGGTGCGGGGTATTTGTTGCATGACCCGCAAACTGCTTAACACCTCGGTTTTCCGGCTATCGCTGGTATACGCCTTACTGTTTAGCGCCGTGGCAGCGGGCGCACTGGGTTACATTTACTGGATGGCAAAGGGGCAAATGGAACAGCAAACCGATGCTCGCTTACAACTCGAAACCGATGCCCTGCTCAACCTGTACCGCCGCCTTGCCTTTGAAGGTTTGAGCGGAGCAATCACTATGCGTAACAGTGAAAATGGCTCACGCTACCTGATTTCCCGCCTGATTCACCGCAGCGAGCAGGATTTGACCCGCGACCTCGAATTTGAAGATTTTACCCAAAGCTCCAAACAGATTGTCGCCAGCTTACCGTTTAGTTTGATTAGCGGCGAAAAACGCCATTCCGAACCTGCTCGGATGATGCTGACGCTATTACCGGGGGGCTATCAATTATTGGTGGTCACTGACCTAAAAGAACAGCAGACCCTGCAAGCCCGTTTATTGCAAACCGTCTTAGCCGCTATCGGCATCATTGTCGCATTAGCTTTAGCGGGCGGGATATTCATGAGCCACAATGTGCAACGCCGTCTCAATGCGGTGGGACACACTGCCAATGAAATTATGAGCGGCGACCTCACGCGGCGAATGCCAGTGACCCGACGTAATGACGAATTCGACAGCCTCAGCCGTGTCCTCAACACCATGTTGGCGCGGATCGAATACCTGATGCAAAGTATGCGTGATGTTACTGACAACCTCGCGCACGATTTACGTAACCCGCTCAACCGCTTGCGAAATCGTCTGGAAACCAGCCAATTTCAGCCTTCCGCGCAAACCGATTACCCGCAACTGATCCAAGATACCATCGTCGAAGTTGACGAACTCATTAAAACCTTTAACGCACTGCTGAGCATTGCACAAATCGAATCCAGTGCCCAACATCAGGATTGGGCGGAAGTTGATTTAACCTTGCTGATCGAAGAACTTGCCGACCTCTACACGGCGGTTGCCGAAGAGCAAAACCTCACCCTGAGCTATCACGCCGCGCCGGGCTTACAGATACACGGCAATCGTCAGTTATTAGCGCAAGCCATCACCAATTTACTGGATAATGCGGTGAAATACACCCCTGCCGGTGGTGAAATCCATCTGGCAGCGACACAACAAGCCGGTAATATCACCATTACGGTAGCGGATAACGGGCCGGGTATTCCTGAAGCACAACGCGAGCAAGTCTTCAAACGCTTTACCCGCTTGGATAATGCCCGCAGCACACCCGGCAACGGGTTGGGTTTGAGTCTGGTGAAAGCCGTAGCGGAATTGCATGGGGCGACTGTGCAACTGGATGACAATCACCCCGGCTTGAAAGTTAGTATCCTGATTTCTCGTTGATGTTATCGACGGCTTTCTGACCAATGTCTTTGGCAGTATCGGCGGTGGCGCGATTGATGGCTTGCACCAAATCACCCGCAGGAATCGCCATGCCATTAATCATCATTTGCGTTGGTGTGTTGGCGTATTCACCCATTGCATTGCGGTAATCCGTATCCGGGCTACTTAAACCGTAAATGCACACCGCCTGCGACACTTCATTACCCTGCCCTTCCAAGGCAAATTCCAAGGTAACTTGTAACTGTACGCCTTTTTGTTCGGTTTGCTGTTCACTGTGCCACACCACACCTTTATCACTAGCTAAGGCAACGGTGACGGCTTTGCACGTTTTCAGGGGTGAATCCAGATTATGCCCACCAGTACAAGCGCTTAAAATCCCGGTGATAGCGACGATCATCCATTTGCGCATTTATTAACTCCTTTACTGCACTACATCATGCCGGGAACCCGACAATGCGTTATCATCATTCTTTTAAGCCTTAATGAGAACAGAAAACATGTACGAAGAAAAGCATAAGCATCTCAAAGAACTAGAAAAAGTGCTGGTATCCCGTATCGAGAACGTCAGCCGCGATCTGAATAGCGAACACAGCGCCGATTCTGCTGAACAAGTCACCGAACGCGAAAATGAGGACGTCTTGCGCCATTTAAAAGAAGAATCGCGGCTTGAACTAAAACAAGTACGCAGCGCCTTAAAACGCATTGAAAGCGGCGAATACGCTAGCTGTACCCAATGCGGGGAAACCATTAGTTCTGCAAGATTGGATGCGTTACCTTACGCCACACTTTGTATCCGTTGCGCCAGTTAACCAAGAGGGAATGTCATGAAGTTGAGAATGGGCTTTATCATCAGCCTGATGGTAACACTCTACGCCTGTAGCAGCGCTCCAGCACCAATAAACGCTACACCGCAAGCGGCACGTGCTGCCAACCCTGCATCACTCAATTGCCTCCAGAATCACGGCAAGCTCGAAACACACCGAACGCCTGAAGGCGAAAGAACCGACTGTGTATTGCCCAGCGGCAAACGTTGCGATGAATGGGAAATGTTCCGAGGCAACTGCCCAGTCCGCACCGTTAACGCCGATGGCATTCATCGTCTTTTTGGTTTCTAAGCCAGACCGATGTCTTGTAGCAATTGCGCAATCAGGGTTTCCCTATCCGCTGCTAATGCCGCTAACTCACTCGCATCGTATGCCGACAACCGTTCCTGCATATTTCTCAGAGCGGTTGTCACTTGCTCAGTTCCTAACCTAGCAACATCCTGATTAGTCATCACATTACGGTTGACTAATGCAGACACCGCATCGTAAGCAATCTCATTTTTTTCCGCCAGCAAGGCTTGATCGGCAGCCCCTGCCCCGCTCATTAATGCACCGATGATGGTTAACAAGGTAACATTGCCTTGGCTTAGTTCAGCAGTCCAATACGCTCTACCTTCTGCATCAGCAACGCGCCCAAATACATTGTCATACAAATGATCGGTTAAGCGCCCGAACAAATCCCGTTGAAGCGCAGGGTCAAGAGTACGGAGGTGTGTTTCAATGGCTTGCCCGGTATTCAAAGCCCGCAGTGCGGGTTGATCGCCCAACACCGTTTTCAACATGCCAACGTATTCAGGGGATGCATTAATCACTGAATTCAATACCGCGAAAGGGTCAGCCGTTCGCTGAAATACCATGTTCAGTGTCCAAAATGCCAAGCCTTCTGGGTCGCCCAAGCGTTCAAACGCACTCATGTACAAGGATTGCAACGCTTCTACGTGAGCGGGGAAAACTTCCAGAATAGCGGCGACAAAACCATCCTTATCTCGTTCCGGCATGTATTGCCAGCCGCTATCCAATAACCAACCGCTGCTGGCAGGGTCAACACCAAAGGCGTGTACCACACTTAAATACGGGTCAGCGACCGGATTGCGCTCTGCTCTCACAGGCTCCTCCCAACTGCTTAACTCAGATGCGTAAGCCTCTGACATTGGGTCAATAGAGTATTCAGATGGAACCGGAAAGAATAGATCATCCATCGCATTAGCCCTTCGCAAATGTTGAATTATTAAACAAATCGTAGTC
>JBEUIR010000130.1:0-6535 GCA_040415395.1 Candidatus Thiothrix namsaraevi | reverse complement strand
CTGCGTTGCGGGCGCTGCAACTCACTCGGCAACAATTCAGCCGTAATCTTGGCAACCGGCAACGATTTACCGGTATAAGCTTCAATATCCGGCAAGTAAAACGCGGTATCTTCGCACGCAAAACTGTGCGCTTCACCCGATGCACCTGCCCGTGCAGTACGCCCAATGCGATGCACATAATCTTCCGCCAATTGCGGCAAATCGAAGTTAAACACGTGCGACACATCCGGGATATGCAAACCGCGTGCAGCCACGTCGGTGGCAATCAGCACCTGAAACTCACCGGACTCGAATGCTTGCAACAGCTTTTCGCGCTTATTCTGGCGCACATCACCGGAAATCAAATCGGAAGTAATGCCATTCGCCCGCAAATAATCGTCAATCTTTTCGGCAATGTGCTTGGTATTCACGAACACAATCGCCCGGAACGGCTGAAGCTTGCGAACTAAGCCAATCAGCAGCGGAATTTTTTCCTCATTCGCCGGAAAATACACGTGTTCGGCAATATTATCCGCCCGCACCGATTCCGCTTCGATTTTCACCTGCTGCGGATTATTCATGTGCTCATAAGCCAATTCCAACACGCGCTGCGATAAGGTCGCCGAAAACAGCATATTCAAGCGCTTAAACGGTGGCGGCAATTTGTGCATCAAATAACGCACATCCTGAATAAAGCCCATATCAAACATACGGTCAGCTTCATCCATCACCAACGCCTGCGCGTGTTTCAGGGTAAACACATGCTGCTTGTAATAGTCGATAATCCGCCCCGGTGTGCCGATCAGCACATCCACTGGCGCTTCAAACTGGCGACGTTGCTTGTCATAACCCGCGCCGCCGTAGACCAGCACCGAACGCAAACCGGTGTGTTTACCCAGTTCTTCCGCATCCCGCGCAATCTGAATCGCCAATTCACGGGTTGGCGCAAGAATCAAACAGCGCACACTGCCTGCCGCTGCTTCCGGTAACGGATTTGTCAGCAAGTGTTGAAAGATAGCGACTAGGAATGCGCCGGTTTTACCCGTACCGGTCTGCGCCTGACCGGCAATATCCTGCCCCGCCAATGCCAACGGCAAGGTTTCCGCCTGAATGCGCGAGCAAAACTCAAAGCCAGCCTCGCTCAATGACGCCAGCAAGCGTTCATCCAGCGGGAAAGAATCGAAACGTGTTTGACTTAAGTAGAAATTTTCCATCGTGCGAGAATATCACAATGAATCAGCAAGTCAGCACAAAAAGCTCAACAACTTTTACAGATTTTTCAAGAAAACCCTAAGCCACCTCACATTGTCGACAGGCTTTTATCAAAATGTCGACAATAATTACTTTTTATCACAAAATTACGCTCAATTGTATTCTAATAGTCGACATCGTGCGCTATTATTCTGTGCCTTCTTACCGTTCACATGACATATTGTCGACACTATACGGCGCTACCGGAGGCGTAATATGAGTACAACTGCTACACTGGCACAACACCTCGCCAGTACGTTGGGGCTGAAAAACACCAATAACCTTTACTGGAACCAGTCTTCCCCGGTTCTCTACGAACAAGCCCTCAACCGCAGCGAAGGCAAAATCAGCAAAGATGGCGTATTTGTCGCCTACACAGGCACGTTTACGGGTCGCGCTCCCAATGACAAATTCATTGTGGATGACGCTGGCTCACACGACAACGTGTGGTGGGGCAAAGTCAACAAATCACTCACCGAAGCACAATTCGACCAACTCTTGGCGGATGCGCTTCAGTTTGTGGAAGGCAAAGAATTATTCGTCCAGGACTTACTGGCAGGCGCGAGTGAAGCCGACGAATTGCCGGTACGCATTATTTCGCAATACGCTTGGCACGCCTTGTTTGCGCGGAATATGTTCATTCGCCCCGACGACTTGAACCGCACCTTAGGCGTAGACGAACCCAAATTCACCGTTCTCCACGTACCGGATATGCAAGCCGACCCTGCGAAGCACGGCACGTATTCAGGCGCATTCGTGCTCCTGAACCTGACACGCGGGCTGATCCTGATTGGTGGCACGCATTACGCGGGCGAAATCAAAAAATCCATTTTCTCCGTACTCAACTATTTGTTGCCACAGCGCGGCATTATGTCGATGCACGCTTCTGCCAATGTCGGCAAAAATGGCGATGTCGCGATTCTGTTTGGCTTGTCCGGCACGGGTAAAACCACGCTGTCAGCCGACCCGAATCGCGCCCTGATCGGCGATGACGAACACGGCTGGAGCGATCATGGCGTCTTCAATTTGGAAGGCGGTTGTTACGCCAAAGTGATTAACTTGTCGGCAGAACAAGAGCCGATGATCTACAAAACCACCCAAACCTTCGGCACGGTGCTGGAAAACGTGGTCATGGATCACGCGACCCGCGAACTGAATCTGAACGACAACAGCCTCACCGAAAACACCCGTGCCAGCTACCCGATTACGCAAATTCCGGGCGCGTTATACCCCGGCAAAGCCGGTCACCCCAAGCACATTATTATGCTGACCTGCGATGCGTTTGGCGTATTGCCACCGATTTCCAAGCTCACCACCGAACAGGCGATGTACCACTTTATTTCCGGTTACACCGCCAAAGTCGCGGGTACCGAAAAAGGCGTGACGGAACCCACCGCGACCTTCAGCACCTGCTTTGGTGCGCCTTTCATGGCGTTGCACCCTTCGGTGTATGCAGATTTGCTCGGTGCGAAAATCAATGAACACGGCGTGTCTTGCTGGCTGGTGAATACCGGCTGGACAGGCGGCGGCTATGGTGTGGGCAAGCGCATGAATATTCATCATACTCGCAGCATGGTGAATGCCGTGCTGAATGGCGATTTGGATCAGGTGGATACCCGCCGCGATGCGATTTTCGGGTTGAACCTCCCGATTTCGTGCCCAGATGTGCCATCTGACGTATTGGAACCGTCATCGACATGGGCGGATAAAGCGGCGTATACCACGAAGGCGACCTATCTGGCGTCACTGTTCCACAAGAACTTTGCGCAATACAGTGCGGGTGTTTCTGCTGCTATTTGCGCGGCTGCGCCATTGCAAGGCAAGGAATAATGCCTCACGCCCTTCTCTCGCACGGGGAGAAGGGCGTTTTGCGGTAAAATCCGCTATAATGTGGTCTTAACCCCTGACCCCAAGAGCCACCCCATGCCCGCTTCTTTCGCGAATTTGAACCTGCCACCCCAACAACTCGCCAATCTGGGCAACTTGGGTTACAAACTGATGACGGGGATTCAAGCCAAAGCCCTGCCTCCCGCCTTGCAAGGCTCTGATTTAATCGGGCAAGCCAAAACCGGCAGCGGCAAAACCGCCGTGTTTGCGATTACCTTGCTGGCAAAACTAGACCCGCAAAATTTCGCCGCGCAAGCCTTGGTACTCTGCCCGACCCGCGAACTCAGTGCGCAAGTCGCCACCGAAATCCGCCGCTTAGCACGTTACCAACCCAATATCAAAGTCGTGACCTTAACCGGTGGGCAACCGCTTGCCCCGCAAGCCGCTTCCCTAGAACACGGCGCACACGTCATCGTTGGCACACCGGGGCGCATTAACGACCACATCGGCAAACACACCATCGAACTCAGCCAAATCCACACGCTGGTGCTCGACGAAGCCGACCGCATGTTGGAAATGGGTTTCATGGAAGACATCGGCAAAATCATCAGCCTCACCCCAAAACACCGCCAGACTTTGCTGTTTTCTGCCACCTACCCCGACGACATTAAACGCCTGAGTGCGCAATTCCAACGCAACCCAATCGAAGTCAAAGCCGAAGCCCTGCACACCGCCGGAGTCATTAACCAGTATTCGTACCTGTGCAGTAAAACTGAACGGCTGGCAGCACTCGAAACCTTGCTGGCGCATTACAAACCGCGTTCGGCGGTGATTTTCTGCAATATGAAAGTCGGCGTGCGTGAAATCACCGAACACTTGAGCCAACTCGGTTTCAGCGTGAAAGCCCTGCACGGCGAAATGGAACAGCGCGACCGCGACGAAGTATTCGTGCAATTCAAACACAACAGCTTCAATTTACTGGTCGCCACCGACGTTGCCGCACGCGGGTTGGACATCGAAGATCTGCCCTGTGTTATCAACTACGAATTGCCGCACGATGCCGACATTTACATCCACCGCA
Source organism: Candidatus Thiothrix namsaraevi (assembly GCA_040415395.1). Classification (GTDB taxonomy): domain Bacteria; phylum Pseudomonadota; class Gammaproteobacteria; order Thiotrichales; family Thiotrichaceae; genus Thiothrix; species Thiothrix namsaraevi. The sequence goes on along the minus strand of JBEUIR010000130.1, from coordinate 2,397 downwards.
TCGGGCGTACCGGACGCGCGGGTAAAGAAGGCATGGCACTCAACCTGCTCACCGATGCCGAACGCCACAAACTGGCTGACATTGGCATTGCGCAGAAAACCGAACTGGACTACGAAGTGATTTCCGCCCTGCCCAAAGCGCCGCTCAGCCCTACCCAACCCGGCAATGTCACACTGTGCATTGCTGCCGGGCGCAAGGAAAAAATCCGCCCCGGCGACATTCTCGGTGCACTGACCAGCGAAGGCGGTATCAACGGCAAATCGGTCGGCAAAATCGACGTGTTGGAATACGCCGCCTACGTTGCCATCGAGCGCAGCGCTGCCAAACAAGCGCTAAATTGCCTGCTGAATGGCAAAATCAAAGGGCGCAAATTCAAAGTTAAAGCGTTGTAAGTTACTATACCCCCCTTCCCTGTTTACAGAGCGTTAACAAATCTATGAATAGTCTGGAATGGCGCGTCACCGCCTCCCTTGCTGCGATTTATGCGGTGCGGATGCTGGGTCTGTTTATGATCCTGCCCGTCTTTGCGTTGTATGCGGAAACCTTCCCAGATTCCACGCCGTTTCTGGCAGGTCTAGCCATTGGCATTTACGGTTTATCGCAAGCGGTGTTCCAGATTCCACTCGGCATCCTCTCGGATAAAATCGGGCGCAAGCCGGTCATTATCGGCGGGTTGCTGGTATTTGCGTTGGGGAGCGTGATTGCCGCACTGGCACAATCCATGTGGTTGATCATCTTGGGGCGGGTCATTCAAGGCATGGGGGCGGTTGCCGCCCCGACAATGGCACTGGCGGCGGATTTGATCCGTGAAGAGCACCGTATCCGCACGATGGGCGTGATTGGCTTAACCATCGGGGTGTCGTTTATGTTGGGCATGATTCTGGGGCCAATCGTCAGTCAATGGGGTGGCGTACCCAGCATTTTCTGGTTAACCATGCTACTTGCATTCATGGGGATTGCCTTGGTGGTATTCGTGATTCCTAACCCTGCCCGCACCCTGCAACACCGTGACGCGGGCATTATCCAAGGCTACTTGAGCACAGCACTCCGCAATACCGCGTTATTGCGCATGAATGTGGGGGTTTTCATCCTGCATCTGGTGATGACCGCCAACTTTCTGGTATTGCCGACTTTGTTTACGCATGAATTGGGTTTGCCGACAGCGGAGCATTGGAAGGTGTATTTGCCGGTATTCGTTGGCGCCTTCCTGCTGTCTATCCCACTGATTATTATGGCAGAAAAACAGCGCAAGATTCGCCCGCTCTTGCTGGGTTGCACCGTATTGCTGATCATTGCCGAATTGGTGATGGCAGCGGGTCACACCCATATCGTGTGGTTATTGGTGGCTTTCTGGTTGTTTTTCATTGGTTTCAACTTTCTGGAAGCGGTGCAACCGTCCTTGGTGGCTAAATATTCTGACGTTAACACCAAGGGAACCGCAATGGGCATTTTCAGCAGCTCCCAATTCCTGGGCATTTTTGCGGGCGGCGCAATCGGCGGCATGGTGAATCATACATGGGGTGCAACGGGGGTATTTCTGTTCAGTGCGGTGGTGGTTAGCATTTGGTTGGTCGTCGCGCTGCAATTACCACAACCCACCTTCTATACCAGTAAGCTCCTGAAGCTAGACCCGCTGCTGTTTTCTGACCCCCAACGCCTGCACACCGAGTTGCTTGCCGTCACTGGGGTTAAGGAAGTCGCACTCGCCGCTGAAGAGTGTATCGCTTATCTGAAAGTCGACAAGACAACGCTCGATCAAGCAGGCTTGGATGCATTCTCCCCCGCTTCAGCGTAGAATTCCGTGAAATATTGACATAAGGAACAAACATGGCACGAGGTATCAACAAAGTTATTCTGGTCGGCACGGTCGGCAAAGATCCCGAAATGAAATACATGCCGAGTGGTGATGCAATGGCAAATATCAGCGTTGCCACCAATGAATCGTGGAAAGACCGCAATACCGGCGAGAAAAAAGAATCGACCGAATGGCATCGCGTCGTCTTTTTCCGCCAATTAGCGGATATTGTCGGCAAATACGTGCGTAAAGGGCAACAAATTTACATCGAAGGCAGCCTGAAAACCCGCTCATGGGAAAAAGACGGTCAAAAGCACTATGCCACTGAAATCGTGGCGTCTGATATGCAGATGCTCGGCGGTAATAAATCCGACGGCATGAATTCAGGCAGCTACGAAAGTGCCCCTCAGCGTAGCGCACCCAGTAATAATGGTGACTACGGCAGTGGTAGAAATCCACCTGCTGCTCCGGCGGGCAACACCTCCAGCAATGACTATGAAGACTTCGACGATGACATCCCATTCTAAGCGGCATCTAGGGCATACCCTTGCACAAGCTGCCATTAATGCCAGTAGGCGAGTAATTCTCTACGCTTTATAATC
>JBEUIR010000129.1:0-6539 GCA_040415395.1 Candidatus Thiothrix namsaraevi | reverse complement strand
GGTATAATCGTCACGGTCGCTCCCGCTTCAAAATTCCCCGCTTCCCGTGGCAAGGCGATGAAGCAATTCGCCTGACTCATGGAGCGCAAAATATGTGAGCCTTGCTCGCCCGTGCTGCGGACTTGCCATTGCCCGTGTGCGTCACGCTCGCAAATGCCGCGTTGATAGTCTTTACGCCCCGGTACTTTTTTCAGCGGAGTGGTACACAGCGCGGTGTATTCCGGCACGGTGGGCAGGCTTTCACCGCGCAGCCGCAAAATGGCAGGGCGCACAAACAGCATGAAGGTTGCCATCACTGCCACGGGATTGCCGGGAAGCCCAAAAAAAAGGCAGTTATCCAGAGTGCCAAACGCTAACGGTTTGCCGGGTTTCATGGCGATTTTCCAGAAATTCACCTGCCCCAAGCGTTCCAGTGTGGAGGTGACGTAATCGGCTTCACCCACCGATGCGCCGCCGCTGGTGATGAATACGTCAGCTTGTTGCATGGCTTGCTGGAAAGCATGTTCCACCGCTTCGGGGGTATCGCGCACCACACCAAGGTCGATGATTTCCACGTCGAGATTTTGCAGCAAGCCGTACAGGGTGTAGCGATTGCTGTCGTAAATATCACCGGGTTGCAGGGTTTCGCCAATGCTTTTGAGTTCGTCGCCGGTGGAACAAAACGCGACCCGTGGGCGACGTAATACCCTAACGTCACGAATGCCGAGCGAGGCAAGCAAGCCGAGGTCAGCCGCATTCAGTTTGCGCCCTGCATCGAGAACGGTGTCACCGATGCGCATGTCTTCGCCGGGATGGCGCACATTTTCTCCGTGCGTCAGGCTGCTGGTGATGCGGATACTGTCGCCGTCACGTTGCACATTTTCTTGCATGACCACGCTGTCTGCACCGTCTGGGACGACTGCTCCGGTCATAATGCGCACACATTCACCGGATTGCACCTCACCCGCAAAGGGGCGACCGGCAAAAGATGCACCCACTAGGTGCAGCGGTTTGTCGCTGGCAAGATCAGTATGACGCAGGGCGTAACCGTCCATTGCGGAATTGCGGTGTGGGGGAACATCCAGTGGGGCGCACACGGTTTGCGCGAGAATACGCCCTTGTGCTTGCCACAAGGTCACGGTTTCGCTGGTTTGCAACGCCGCAACACTGCTGAGAATGTGGGTTTGCGCTTGTTCGACACTTAAAATGCCGGGGGGTAACAGGTCACAGGTGTGGGTCATGGGCGGTTCTCATGGTTAATCGGTTGGCGTTAATGGAGTTGCAAGGCTTGTTCAAGCGTGTGCCGAATGTGCGCTTGTTGTGCTTCATCCACAATCATTTCGCAGTGGCGGGTGGTGATGTAGAAAATATCCTGCGCTTGTTCGCCGAGCGTATTAATGCGGGCATTGTGTACCCGCAGCCCCAAGCTATCCATTGCTTCACCGAGGCGCGACAGCAAACCCGGCATGTCACCGGCATTGATTTCCAGCAGGGTCAGATTTTTTTCGGGTTGCTGACTGAAATAAATGCGGGTGGGTACATCGAAGTTGCGCAAGATACGTGGTTTGCGATGGCTGTGATGGTAGGGTTGGTCGCGTTCCAAGTTGTTGGATAAGGTGTCAATAATGTGTTGTTGGTCAACGTCACTGATAATGAGCTGATTGTCAGGGCCGAGGATGTGCAGGGTGTACAGGTCGAAACCTTCGGTGGTCGAGACAATTCGCGCCTGTACCACGTTCAGATTAAGCTGTTCCAACGAGGCGACTACCCGCGAAAACAGGTCGTCGCGGTCTTTGCTGTAGACAAACAGGACGTTGCTACTGCCCGATACGGTACGGCGGATGTGAATCAGGGTGGGTTTGAAGGGTGCTTCGGCGAGAATGTGGCGGGTGTGCCAGAGTATCGATTCCACCGAATGCATCAGATGATAATCGGCACCGAATTGTTGCCAGAGGGCGCTGCATTCGGCGGCGCTAAAGCCTTCTTGCAACAGCGGTTCGAGTGCCGCATTGCGCTTTTCTTCGATCAATAGCTGGCTTTCGTGGGTGAGCAGGGTGCGGTTGCTCAATAAGTGGCGGGTGGAGTGGTAGAGTTCGTGCAGCAGGGATTGTTTCCAACTGTTCCAGAGTTTGGGGTTGGTGCCGCGAATATCCGCAACGGTGAGCAAAAATAAGCAGTCAAGACGGCTTTGCGACGCGACAATGCCTGCGAATTCATGAATCACGGCGGGGTCGCTAATGTCTTTGCGCTGCGCGGTCATGCTCATCAGCAAATGATGGCGTACCAACCAACTGACCAGCGCGGCATCGTGCAAATTAAGACCGTGTTCCCGGCAGAAATCGTAAGCATCGGTCGCGCCTAATACCGAATGATCCCCTTTGCGCCCTTTGGCAATGTCGTGGAATAACCCTGCCAGATACAAAATTTCCGGGTCACGCAAGGTTTTAAAGACTTCAGCACACAAGGGCAATTCCTGAGCGCCCAGTGCGGTGCCGTAACGCCGTACATTACGCACCACCAGCAGGGTGTGTTCATCCACCGTGTACATGTGGAACAAATCGTATTGCATTCGCCCGACGATATTGGCAAAGGCGGGGATGTAGGCTGCCAGAATGCCGTAACGGTTCATCAGGCGCATCACAAAGGTAACACTTTTGGGTTGGCGTAAAATTTGGGTAAATAATTGCCGGTGACGGGCTTGCTGGCGGAAACTGGCATCAATGCGGTGCAAATTATGCCGAATCAGGCGAGTGGTATCGGGTGTCAGCCCGGTGACGCCGGGTATCATTTGCAGCAGCAGGAAAATTTCCAGCAACGCCGTCGGATGCAGCACAAACACATCGGGCGAATTCACCGAAATCAGGTTGCCGCGCTTTTGATACCACTCGCCCAACATTTCCGGTAACGGTGGGTGTTGCGTGAGGATGCGTTCCCGGAAAATCCCCATCAGCATCTCGTTTAAGCGTTCCAGCTCGGTAATCGTGCGGTAGTAGCGCTGCATGAACGCTTCCACCGCCGCATTGTCGGCATCGTCGGTATACCCAAACAGGTGCGCTAGACTGCGTTGATAATCAAACAGCAAGCGGTCTTCTTTACGGTTGGCGAGTTCGTGCAGCGCGAAGCGAATCCGCCACAGAAACTCACGCCCCTCACGCAAGGTTTGGAATTCGTCGTATTCCAGTAGTCGATTTTCGTACAACTCTTGCAAGGACATTGTGCCGTATTCGCGGTGTGTTACCCAGCTAATCGTCTGAATATCCCGCAAGCCGCCACGACCTTCTTTGAGATTAGGTTCAACTCGGTGTGAGGTATCGCCTAATTTGAGGTAACGTTTTTGCTGTTCCTCGAATTTGGCTTGGAAAAATTCCGCACTGCTCCACAGGTGGGCGGGGGAAATTGCTTCGCGTAAACGTTGGAACAACTGCTCATTGCCACAGAGATAACGGGATTCGATTAAATTGGTAATGACAGAGAGATCAGCGCGGGCGGTTTCTAAACATTCATCGAAGGTGCGCACACTGTGACCCACATCCAAGCCAATATCCCACAATAGGGTGATAAAGCTGGAAAGGCGTTCGCGGCATTCTTCGTCCGGTGCTTCGGTGAGCAAAATCAGCAAATCCACGTCGGATGCGGGATGAAGTTCACGCCTGCCATAGCCGCCCACTGCAATCAGCGTAGCACGGTGGTGTTGGGGAATGCTGTTCAGCTCCCACAAATGCTGTAACAACATATCAATGAATTCCGCGTGATCACGTAGCAGGATGCGAATGTCGCTGCCTGCGTGAAATGCTTCCCCCAATAATTTGCGGGCATCCCGTATTGCTTGGGCGTAATCGGCGGTACGTAGTGTCTCGCGTGCTAGGAGCTGGGTGTAAACGTCCAGCAATGCATTGGTTTGAATCATAGACTGTCGCGCCAGTTAGCTTCTTCGGCGCGTAAGGTGAGGATCTCAAAACCCTCTTCCGTGACCAGCACGGTATGTTCCCACTGAGCGGAAAGTTTGTGGTCTTTGGTAACGGCAGTCCACTTGTCAGGAAGGATTTTCAGGTGGCGTTTGCCTTGGTTAATCATCGGCTCGATGGTAAAAATCATCCCCGCTTCCATGATGATTTTGTCACTGTCTTTACTGTAATAGTGCAGAATTTGCGGGGCTTCGTGGAAACGGCTGCCAATGCCGTGTCCGCAGAATTCTTCGACCACCGTGTAGTTGTGCGCATGGGCATGGCGTTGGATGGCTTTGCCAATATTGCCGAAAGGTGCGCCGGGGCGGACTTCTAAAATGCCGAGATACATGCACTGCTGGGTAATGTGGCTTAAGCGTTTGCCCGCAATGGTCGGTTCGCCGACGTGGAACATTTTGCTGGTGTCGCCGTGATAGCCATCTTTGATCACGGTAATGTCGATATTGACGGCATCACCATTTTTCAGTTTCTTGTCACTGGGAATGCCGTGGCACACCTGGTGATTCACCGAGGTGCAGATGGATTTGGGGAAAGGTGGGTCGCCATAATGTAAAGGTGCCGGAATCGCTTGCTGTACATTAACAATGTAATCGTGGCAAATCTGGTTTAGCTCATCGGTGGTGACACCCGGTTTGACGCACTCGCCAATCATGTCCAGTACATCGGCTGCCAGTTTACCTGCTACCCGCATTTTGGCGATTTCGTCCGCCGTTTTGAGCGTTATTGTTTGATCGCGTTGTGTCTTTGCCATTTGTGTTTGTTCCCGGTAGCACTCAAAAGCGTTTCATGGTATAAAGCGCCCGCGAATTCCGCAAATAGTTTTACATTTAATCCACACATACATCGACACGACACGCAGGGTGCCTGACCGAAAAACAGGTTGCGTTTGTTGGGATGTATGGAGGCATAACCCAATACAGGAGCTTATCATGCCTAAAGTTACTATGCGCCAAATGCTCGAAGCTGGCGTTCACTTCGGTCACCAGACCCGTTACTGGAACCCTAAAATGGGTCAGTTCATCTTTGGTGAGCGTAACAAAATTCACATCATCAACCTTGAGCAATCACTGCCAATGTTCAATGATGCGACTAACTTCATCGGCAAGTTAGCTGCTAAAGGCGGCAAAGTTATGTTTGTCGGCACCAAGCGTTCCGCGCGTGATGCGGTCAGCGAAGCTGCCACTGCTTGTAAAATGCCTTACGTCAACCATCGCTGGTTGGGTGGGATGCTGACTAACTTCAAAACAGTCAAGCAATCCATCAAGCGTTTGAAAGATCTGGAACGCATGGCTGAAGACGGCACCTTCCAGAAATTGGGCAAAAAAGAAATCCTGACCTTGACCCGTGAAGCTGAAAAGCTGGAACGCAGCCTTGGCGGGATCAAAGACATGCGCGGCTTGCCGGATGCGATTTTCGTTATCGACGTAGGCTACGAAAAAATCGCAGTTCAAGAAGCAAACAAACTGGGTATCCCGGTCATTGGTGTCGTCGATACCAACAACTCCCTGCAAGGTGTTGATTACGTGATTCCGGGCAACGATGATGCAATCCGCGCTATCCAGTTGTACGTTTCTGCGGCTGCTGATGCGATCAATGAAGGTCACACCGCTGCTGCGGTTATGCCAATGCCAGAAGCGGAAGCGGAAGCACCAGCAGAAGCTACTACTGAAGAAGCACAAACCACTGACGCTGCTGGCGAATAAGTCAGCCCGTTCAAACAAGGAGTTACCCTAATGGCAATTACTGCTGGAATGGTGAAAGAGCTGCGCGAACGTACTGGCGCAGGCATGATGGAATGCAAAAAAGCCCTGACTGAAACCAATGGTGACATGGAAGCGGCTATCGACCTGATGCGCAAATCCGGTGCAGCGAAAGCTGACAAGAAAGCCGGTCGTGTTGCTGCGGAAGGTCGTGTTGTGATTGCACTGACTGCTGATGCAAAGCGTGCAGCGGTAGTTGAAGTCAATAGCGAAACTGACTTCGCAGCGAAAGACAGCAACTTTGTTGCTTTTGCTGATGAAGTTGGCGCAATTGCACTGGCAAACAATGTGGCGGATGTGGAAGCATTGTCAGCATTGACCGAAGCCAGCCGTACTGCACTGATTGCTAAAATCGGTGAAAACGTGCAAGTGCGTCGTTTAGTCTGGGTTGATGCGGGTGACGGCCAACTGTCTACCTATCAACACGGCGCAAAGATCGGTGTTGTGGTCAGCATGAGCGGTGGCGATGATGAGATGGGCAAGCACATTGCGATGCACATCGCGGCTAGCCGTCCTGCTTGCGTTGACGAATCCGGTGTTCCGGCTGAAATGGTGGAGCGTGAGCGCGAAATCCAGATCGACATCGCGATGCAAAGCGGCAAAGCCCGTGAAATCGCTGAAAAGATGGTTGTCGGCCGCATGAAGAAATTCTTGGGCGAAATCACCTTGGTGGGTCAGCCGTTCGTCATGAACCCTGATCAAACCGTTGGCGATTTGCTGGCATCCAAAGGCGCGACCATTGCTGAGTTCGTGCGTTTGGAAGTTGGCGAAGGCATCGAGAAGAAGCAGGATAACTTTGCTGAGGAAGTAGCGGCGCAAGCGGCTGCGGCGGCAG
>JBEUIR010000128.1:0-6549 GCA_040415395.1 Candidatus Thiothrix namsaraevi | reverse complement strand
AAACTGGCTGATACGCTGCCTGACCCCGCGTTATATCAGGAATTTAGCGATGCCTCTGAACGTATCGCCGAACTGTACGAAACCCGTCGCTACGGTCAGGCGATGCGTGAAATCATGGCGTTAGCTGACAAAGCCAACCAATACGTTGACGAACAAAAGCCGTGGGTACTCGCCAAAGACCCGGATCGCCTTGCCGAGGTACAAAACGTTTGCACCCAAGGCATCAATATGTTCCGGGCGATTGTGAGCTACCTCAAGCCCGTATTGCCACAATTGGCCGTAGATGCAGAAAGCTTCCTCAATGCCGGTGAATTAACCTGGGCAAGTGTTGCGACTCCGCTGGTTGGCAGCGAAATTGCTATGTTCAAAGCCCTGATGACTCGTGTTGAACCAGCAATGATCGAAGCCATGCTCGAAGACAACCAACAAGCCATTCAGCCCGTAGGGGCGATTCATGAATCGCCCCTACCATCATCATTCCTACTGACCGACGACCCCATCAGTGCCACGATTGACTACGACGATTTCGCCAAAATCGACTTACGCATTGCCAAAATCGTCAAAGCCGAACACGTCAAAGGCGCGGATAAGCTGGTACAATTGACCCTTGATCTGGGCGGTGAAACCCGCAATGTGTTTGCCGGGATAAAATCCGCCTACGACCCCGCCGATCTGGAAGGTCGCTATACCGTGATGGTTGCCAACCTTGCCCCCCGTAAAATGCGCTTTGGCGTATCCGAGGGCATGGTGTTGGCAGCAGGCCCCGGCGGTAAAGATTTATTCATCCTGACACCTGATAAGGGTGCAGAACCCGGAATGCGCGTAAAGTAACGCCAACAATAAGACGAAGAATAGTATGTTAGGGAAGTTCTTTAAACCAAAATGGCAACATACCGATGCCAGTGTCCGCATGAAATCACTGGCTACTCTTGCCGGTGACAGTGTGGAATTAATCAAGATTGCCCAAAGCGATCCTGATAATGATGTGCGCATGGAAGCGATTACCCGTTTGCACCACATTCCGACCTTGGTGCAATTGGGTCACACCGCAGGTTCCATTGGTGAACGCGCCCGCCAGCGGGTCATCGGTTTAGCAGCAACTGAGCACCGCCATGACCATTTGCTGGCAGAAGTTTTTGCTTGGCTACAAAACCCCGCCTTACTCCGCAGTATTGCGCGGGATTCGCTCCGTGGTGCTAAATTGCGCCACCAAGCCATCGCCAAACTGGACGACCAAGAACTATTGTTTAGCATTGCCAGTAACGATACCTCCAAAGAAATTCAATACATCGCCGCCACGAACATTGACGATTTAGAAAAACTGCAAGCCCTAGAGAAAACACACGGCAAACAAAACAAACGCTTGCGCCAGTTGCTCAAAGAACGCGAAGACCTTGTGCAACATCAGCACCAACAACAAGCCGAGATTGACGCACTCTGCGCCGAAGCCGAAACCCTCGGCAACAACCAACGCTGGGCGCAAGAGAAAACCCGTGCGAAAGTACTGGAACAACGTTGGCAAAAAATCAGCAAAGTCACCAATGAAACCCAACAGCAGCGCTTCCAACAAGCACTGACCGATTTTCAGCAGCGCCTGCAAACATGGGAAAGCGAACACACCCAGCAACAACAATTGCTCGCCCAACAAGCCGCTGAGCAAGCCCGTCTGGCTGCCGAAGCCCAACAACAAGCCGAAGCCGCCGCGCAAGCCGAACAAGAGCGCCTCGAACAGACACAACAGCGTGAAGCCGCCGCCCGCAAACACCGCCAGCAACAACAAGCCCAACAAGAACAAACCTTAAAAGATTTACACAACAGTTTAAAAACGCTGGAGTCTCACCTAGAAGCCGAACAATACGGCGAAGCCATTGAGGTACACAAAACCCTCAGGGAAAATCTCAAAAATGCCACGCACCTGCCCGGCAAAGAACAAGCCTTCTTCCAACGCCGTCTGCAAGCACTCGCCCCCTTCCTACGCGAAATCCAAGACTGGCGGCGCTGGGGTACCGATCAAGTACGCAAGCAACTGATCGAGACGGCTGAACACCTGCGCACCGATGAGGAACTTGACCCACAAGAACGTGCCAAGAAAATCCACACACTGCGGGAAGAATGGCGCAAATTATCCCAGCTTGAACCGGGGCAACAACACACCATGTGGAAAGCCTTTGATGCCAATGCCACGGCTGCTTACGAACCCAGCAAACAATATTTTGCCGAACAAGCGCAACAACGTGCCACGCATCTCGAACAACGCAACAGCATTTGCGCTCAACTCGAAGCCTTACACACAGACACTGACTGGGAAAATCCCGACTGGCGAGCGCTGCAAGTCGCTCTCAACGGATTCCGTAAACACTGGAAAGCCGCCGGAACCGTCAGCCACAAAGACTGGAAAAGCATCAACGAGCGTTTCAACACCGCGATGGATGCGCTAGAAACCCACTTCAAAGCCGAACGCGCCCGCAATTGGCAAGAACGTAGTCAACTGGTCGAACAAGCCAAAGCCCTGTTAGACTCCCCCGACACGGCACAAGCCATTGAGCAAGCCAAAGTGTTACAAACCCAGTGGCAAATTAGCCTCAGTTCACGCCCTTCTGACGAACAACGCTTATGGAAACAATTCCGCGAACCGATAGATGCCCTGTTTGCCCGTGCGCGGGAAGAACGCCAACAACAACAGCACGAACGCAATGCACAACAAGCGGAAGCTGCCCGTCAGACTGAAGAGCAACGCCAACGCGAATGGGAACGCCAGCAGCAGCAACGCGCTGATTTGGAAACCCTTGCTGCCCAATCCTTGCAACACAAACAAGCAGACACCAACGCGGACCAGCAAGTTGCCAACCGCCATACGGGTGAATTACTGTGCCTGCAACTGGAAATCCTGCTAGAGCTGGAAAGCCCTGCCGAGTTCCAAGCCACCCGCCTCAAGTATCAAGTGGCACAACTCTCAGAAACCATGCGCAGCCGCAAAGAAACCACGCAACCCAGTGCTCATGCCTTGCCGGTTTTAAAACAGTGGTATGCCTTGGGGGGAATGCCCGCGACTGCCCTTGCCAGCCAGACAGCGCGGATCGAGAAAATTAAGCAGGCCCTGCTTCAGGCGCTGCCGTAAAACATTGCATCAAATCGGCTAACATCAGCGTCACTTCACCCGTCATCAGGGTGAATTCGATGTCCAACTTTTCGGCATGAGATTGCGGGTCGGCTTCCTTAAGGTTGTCGGCCAGCACATCCAAGAAGCGCACCTGACGCACCCCTAAATCCTCGGTCAAGACGAAACTGATCTTGTCTGCCCAGATTAAAGCGAGTTTGGATACCGTTTTACCCGCTGCCAGATTCGCTTGCACTTCTTCTGCCATCAGTTCATGACGCTTAAACGTTGCCACACTTTTTGCTTCGCCCTGCCCTTTTAATTCGCACGCCTCGCCCAAGGTAAAGGGCGCGGGCAAGGTGTGGTCGTCTGCCAGCCATTGCGTCATGAGCACCGCCGGACTCATGTCAGTTTTCGGGGGAGTCACTGGCAAACTACCCAAAGTATTGCGCAATAAATGGGTTAAACGTTCCGCTGGCGTGTTGGAAGAGCTGTTAATAATCATCCAGCCATTGGGTAAATCCAGCCACGCATCCATTTTCTTGGTGCGGGTAAATGCCTTGGGGAGTAATTCAAATTCGATCTCGTCACGCAAATCTTGCTTTTCGCGCTTACCGATCTTGCGGGCTTCTTTTGCTTCGATCTCAGCAACCAGGTTATCGAGTTCTTCACGTACCACCGAAGCCGGGAGCATTTTTTCCTGGTGTGCCAGTGTCAGCAGCAGACAGCCATTAGTCGCCAGTACCAATTGCTCACTATTGCGCCCAAACGGTGATACCCAGCCGCTGGCTTCACGCAATTCATTGCCGCAACCCAAAAAGGGTTTGCTTTCAAGGGCTTCGTGTAGTGCTTCCGGCGTGAGGGCGAAATCACTGCTCAAACGCAGCAGGTACAGATTCTTGAACCACATGGCAATGCCTTTCTATGCTAATGAGAAAGGCGCGATTATGCCGGAAAGCGCTTCAGACTTAAACAAACGGCAGTGTACCAAACTTAGCCCAAGGATTAGGCTGCCCCAGCCAGCGTTGGGATACTGTGCCATAGACTGCACGGAAATCGACGGTATGTTGCACATTACCATCGCCATCCAAACGGCTAAGATCAGGTGCGTCGCCGTAAATGCCACCGCGCACCTTGCCCCCCATCACCAATTGCACCGAAGCTGTGCCGTGGTCAGTGCCTTTGCCGTGGTTTTCCTGTACACGCCGCCCGAATTCTGAATACGTCATCAGCATGACATCATTCCAGCGCCCGCCACGTTGCATGGCTTGTGCAAATGAATCGAGCGCCCCAGCCAGTTGATGCAATAAATTGCTTTGCACTGCACTTTGGTTGCTGTGGGTATCAAAACCGTCCAGCGTGACCATATACACGGCTGCATCCACCCCTGTCAGGATCATTTTGGCAACAGCTTCCAATTCACGCCCGAATTGAGTGGTGGAAAAGTTGACTCCTAAAGACACCGGACGCTGCAATTTAGTGCTTAACTGTTCGCCCGCTGCATACAATTGATGGTGGACATTGGTGACGTGCGCCAGTACAGAATTCGTAGTAACAGGCTGAATATCTTCCAGCAAATTAATCTGACTGAGGAAAGACTGAGGGCTTTGCATCGCAATGGTGTTACAGCCTTTTCCGCTTATCGGCCCGCTGTCATCGCCAATCGCAATACCGTGCAGACCGGGCTTACAACCAGGCAATAATGAACCCAGCCAACCCGCGTCGGCGTATTGGTTTGCAGCGACGCCAGTTTCCCAAATGTCACTGGAACGGAAATGCGACATGCTACTGTGCGGATAACCGACCCCTTGCACCCACGCCATATTGCCCTTGTCCCACCAAGGCTTGAGCGCTTTCAGGTAAGGGTTTAGGCTATGCGTTTCACCAATGTCGATTATTTGATGTTTGCGCAGCGCAATCGTGGGGCGATGTTGGTAATACAAGGGGTCATTATGAGGAATCAGGGTATTCAGCCCATCATTCCCCCCTGCCAGTTTGACCAACACGACAATACGTTGTGGTGAGCGGGCGGGCGCTGCCAAGACTTCCGCAGGCAAAGCCCCTAGCCAAGGCAGCAAGGCTGCCATTCCCATAAATTCTCGACGGTTCATGTAAGCAATATCCGCATAAAGGGTATCAGGACACTTGAAACGCTGGGTCAAGCAGCAAAGCACGCACTAAGCGGCGGGATCCAGGTATTGCTGGCAAAGGTTTTAACGGCTTAACCGGCAATAACCATTCGACCAATTGTTCAGCGGCTGCATCGGGGAGTTTTACCCCATCGGCGACTTTTTCATTTAAATTACCGCGTGACAATTTGGATAGGTAAGCATTGCGTACCAGTAAGGTTTGGGTACTGATCCAATGTTCACCGCCAGCCCAACCTTTGACGTTCGGTGGGTCAAATAATTCCTGCCCCAATAAACGGCACAGATTCAGCATTTCTTGGGTGGATTCGCGGGGATACGGCAACATGCGTGCTGTGCCGATGACCAATTCCACTGGGGATTTCACCAAAGTGCCACGGTTTGCACTTGCCCAGAACGCTTCGCTGTTCAATACCGTGCGCATTAAACCTTTAATGTCGTAGTTCGATTGCCGCAATTGTTGCGCCCAAGTACGAATCAACAGCGGGTCAGGGCGATTGCTTACAAATGCCAACCAGAATTTTTCTGTCATGCGTTCAGCCGTGCGGGGATGCGCCAACAATATTTTAATAATGTCATCGCCCGTGAAATGCCCGGTTTTTCCTAAGAAAGTCAGTTGCCCAGCAGCGTGTTCGTCGGTACGGATCACAAATTTGCCGGTTTGATGATCGACACGCCACCCCGTAAACGCTTGCGTTGCCGCTTTCACATCGGTTTCACGGTAATGCCCACGCCCGATGGTAAATAACTCTAACAATTCACGTGCAAAATTTTCATTCGGCTGCTCTTTGTTATTTTGATGCCCATCCAAGTACATCAACATAGCAGGGTCACGCGCAATGGCGTGTAATAACCCCCCGAAACTCCCCAGTGCATAACGGCGTAACAACAGGTTTTGTTGATATAACAGACTGGGTTGCAGGGTTTTTTGAATCGAGGAGGTAAAATGATTGTGCCAAAACAAGGTCATGCGTTCGAGAAACGGCGTTCGGGTAGTCAACATCTGCTCTACCCACCAAGCCTGCAAGCTTTTGCCCTCACGTTGTGAGATGGCCCAGGCGGAATTACGGCTTTTCATATCGGTCAAACGCATTGGCTCTAACTTCAACCAAGGTGTCATGGCTGGTGCAGGTTTCAATGCATGAGGTTTTGGATGCAACACCAATTCGACGGCATCTGGCGTAGAGCGACCCTCTAACTGTTTGATGACATCCCACTCTGCGCCTAAGCCAGTGCGTGATACCAGATGTGCTGCATCTTTAAAAGCAAGTAATCCCATAACCTTACTGCGCTAGAAATAATATT
>JBEUIR010000127.1:0-6635 GCA_040415395.1 Candidatus Thiothrix namsaraevi | reverse complement strand
CGATCCGACTTTGTTGCTCGGCTTGTTTAGCGTCTTTCTTGGCTACGCTCTGATTAAAGACAATAAGCCACGTACTGCCGATGAAGTAAGGATGCAGTTGCAATTGGATGACGATAAGCAACAGCATGAGGTGCAGATAAAAGAACTCGATTTAGACCGTGATTTGGCCTTGAATCAGCAACAACTCAATTACCAAACTTACCTCCAGCAGCAAACCTTAAACCATGACGTACAGTTGGAACAGTTGCGCATTCAGCGGCAACTTGCCACCGAACAATGGGAATTAAACCAAAAAACACAAGCCGAGCAACAGAAGCAGCAAGCCGCTATTGCCATCAAACAGCTTGAATCAACCACGAAGTACACCCTTAACCAGCAAAAATTGACTGCCGATAACGCGCAATTAGGCATGAAATTGACGCATGATGCCACCATGCAAAAACAAAAGGCAGAAAGCATCGAGAACCGGATTTACCTCGTATCCGGCGCAGGTGTCGCGATAATTTTGGTATTATCGGGGTCAGGAGCTGCATTATTCCTTATATGGCGACGTTCTAGGGTAGAAGTTATGCGCCTCAAACAGTCCCATCAATACAATATGGAAGAACGCCACCTGACACATGAAGTGCGCATGAAGGTGCTGGATGTCATCGCACAGTTTCCTTCAGAAGAACGTGTGGAAATTATTGGTAAAATCGTCAGCGCAGCAGCGTCGCCGCCCGTTGACACCACAATTGTTTTAAACCCTCTGAAATCGAAACAATCCACCACACCACCACCCATAACGAATGAATTGACCACTGATGAAACGAACACAGCAACATCAAAAACGCCTAGCCACTACAACTTGCCAAAATTGGCGCTAATGCCTGTGCATGACAGCAAGCGGTTGATTGATGCACAATTGCACAAACTAGCCGCCTACCGTTCTTCTTTTTCCAACAAGATCTCTCCTAAATGACGCAACAACGCCTCTACACCCACGGCTGGGATGACTACGAATTGATCGACGCGGGCGACGGCAAAAAGCTGGAACGCTGGGGCAAAATCCTCACCATTCGCCCGGAAGTGCAAGCCTATTTCAAACCCAGCAAGCCCCACAGCGAATGGCACACACTGGCGCATTGGGAATTCATCGAAGCCGATAAGCACAGCGGTGTGTGGCATCCCTTGCACGATGCGGCACCAACAAGCTGGGAAATCGGCTACCAGCGGCTGCGTTTCCAGCTCGAATTAACCCGCTTTAAGCACCTCGGCTTATTCCCCGAACAGCGCTGCAATTGGGATTTTATTGCAGAACACTTGCCCGCTGAAGGTCGCTTTCTCAACCTGTTTGCGTATACCGGCGCAGCATCGTGCAGCGCTCGGCAAACCGGCGCGGAAACCTTGCATGTGGATTCCGTCAAGCCATTGCTGACCTGGGCGCATTCCAATATGGAACGCAGCAAACTCGCAGATATTAAATGGGTGCGCGAAGATGCGCTCAAATTCGTGGAACGCGAACTCAAGCGCGGGCGGCATTACGACGGCATTATTATGGACCCGCCCGCGTGGGGCTTGGGTAAAAAGGGCGAAAAATGGAAGCTCGATAATAAGCTGGATGCTTTATTGGAAGGCGTGCAAGGCTTGTTAACGCCTCGCGGGTTTCTGATTCTCAACACCTATTCGCCCACGATTGGCTTACCAGAAATCACCCGCTTGGCGCATCAGTATTTCAAACCGCAACACTGCGAGGCGCGTGAGTTGTGGATGCAGACGCGCACGGGTAAGGATTTGTATTATGGGAATGTGTTGCGGGTGGTGAAAGCCTGATTATCGCGTAAATTACTTGAATTCACGCGTTGTAACAATCAGGGATTGGTTATTAATAAACCAACCTCCTGTTTCAAACTGTCGCGCCACCCACCGAATACTGCTTCCACTGATGATTCGATGCCCCATTCGACTGGAAATACACCTCCAACAAATCAGGAACCGAAGTCCGTAACGTCGCTGCCACTTTGATTAAGGTCGACACTTTTGCCTCCTGAATCTCTGCCCGCATCAGCTTGTGCCAGGTTTGCCGCGAAATGCCTGAGCGCTCTGCCGCCTCTTTGAGGCTAAGATCCATCACCTGCATCCGGCGTTGCACGTAGTTGGCTAAATCCATTGATGACATCACCCACTCCCTCAATAACACCACAATAATACTATGGAGTTTCACGGTTTGAGCGTGGGTCAACAAGGTAGAAATATCCACCCTTGACAATGCCGCTTGAGCATGTCGGTCGACTACCGTTAGACTAGTGGCACGAACCCCAAAAGCCCAGTTGCTGGGAAGTCTGGATTTATGCGCCCTCATCAATATTTACTCGGTGACTTTGTTAATGCATTGTTTTCTAAACCCTCGTTTCAAGAACGCTTCACGCTTTACGTTAACTTCATCGAGACGCTGGGGTTTGAGGGGCGGGTTGTCTATACCTACTTGCCGCTGTTGAGCTTGGAGAGTGAAGACAAACTATTTCCTGCACCGCCAGAATTCACGCACACCAATGACTATCCTGTTGATTTTCTACATCATTACGTCACAGAGGAGTTGGACCGCTGTGATATTAGCGTCAAAAAGATCAAAAACAATGACTTTTCGCTGACCAATTATGGCGAATACGCTGACACCATCGGCTTGAAACCTGACGAAAATCACTTTGACAAGCTGGCTACTCAATTATACGGGTGTGTGAATGCCCTCAGCATTCCCGCAGCGGGAGTGACGGGCATTTCTACGATCAATATTATCAGCCGCGAACACCCTGCTATCTTTAACCATTTGATGCACGAACGCTCAGAACTGTTATTGCAGATGACGCAAATATTTCACAGCTTGGTGTTATCTGATCCGCAAACCTGTACGCGGTTTACGTCTCCTTTTTTGCCGAGCTTGAATGACACTGAAATCGCTATTTTACGCTATGCGGCAACGGGCAAACCCTTCAAAAATATTCAGGATCATACGGGGATTTCGTATCGCTACGCCTGCAAGGTGCTGGATAAGCTGCGTAATAAATTAGGCGGGATTAATCGGGATAGATTGCTCTATCTAGCTGGACTTTTACGCTTGTAGCAAGCCCAATCCAACAGTGTGTAGAGACGCAAAATCTTGCGTCTCTACGCTGGCAGACAAACTACCATTACTGGGTTATCAATCTCACGGTATTACTTTAACCATGCAATACAACCCGGCATGAGAAGGAATTGCTACTTCGCCCGCCGCATTGACACATTTCCAATGCGAAATCGCCGCACTGCAAGGCGAGTTCGGCGCACGCAAGCGTACTGCTAAACGCACACGCTCACCCGGCTTAGTATCAGGAATCGGCACACTCTCACTCACTGGTTCCAGCGTGGTATTGCCCTCTGCACTCATGCATTGCAAGCGCCACCCCACCCAAGCGTCTTTGCCTGAATTAGTCACTTCCCAAATTTTCTCAAACTCCTGCCCGACACGAACCTCACTATTATCTGGGAAGTTCACATCCGCCACAAAGCTCAGCACGAAAGCGGTACTGCCGCCCCGACGTCCGGCTAGTGTTACCTCGCGCCCATCAAAAAAGATACGTAACATGCTTAATGGGTGAGTTTCCAGCGTATCCGCCACCTGAGTCAGGGTGGATAGCCGTGCTTCACCAATTTCCGCACGTAACAACTTATGCCATGTTTGACGTGAAATTCCCGAACGTTTCGCCGCTTCCGTGGTCGTCATTTGCATGGCACGCAGACGCAACCGCAAGTATTCTGCTAAATCTAATGCAGACATGTTTATTATTCCTCAATGATCAACTGACATACACCAATTTAACAGAAAGGAAATCAAGGCGATAGAGTGCACAAAATTTTAGTTATGTATTACATACTATACATAACGTGTTAAACTTACCGTTTTGCACTATATACCATGCATGGATATGCTATTACTGGGGCAAACTCTGCGCAACGCCCGTAAACAACGCCGTTTTACCCAAGCTGATTTGTACGTGCAAAACCAATGCAGCGGCACGTTGGGGCGGAGTGCATTAAAGTGCTAAAGTGCTTCCGTGCTTCCCATCCATGCGATTGTTAACTACACTTAGAGTTAGAGCGGGGACACCGCTTGTTAGCCTGTGGAGATGCGGCATTAAGTCGCTCTGTGAAGCAGGAACCCACTGAAGTAAGTCAGCTAATCCTTAGCTGAATGCGGTAGGAATCCCCTTCCTTTAGGGAGGGGAGGATGTCAAGGGTATCCATTAGTATGCGAGCCTAAACCTCACCGGATTAGCGATTATTATGCGGAAGTATTTAGCACATCTAAGTTGGGTAAGTTGTTGTGGCTTATTGTTAATGTTAACGGGCTGCGAAAAATCCGCCGAAAATCCAGCGGCATCGGCATCCCCCAACGTGACCGTCTTGGAAACCTATATCCAAGCATTAGCGCCGGAAGACGAAACCCTCGACACCCGCTTTGGCAAATTACAAATTACCCACAGCAAGCCCGAACTTCCCCCTGATTCATTGCTGCTGGATGACAAACAAGTTTTTCAACAAGAAGGTTTTTACCTGTCACTCCACTACTACATCAAACAAAATGCCCGTGACGTGGTGCTCTTCGGCACTAACTGCGGCGGTACAGCTTGCCCGCAAGACCAGTTTCACTTCCTGCTACTGGATAACGATGCTGAACCGACTGTAGTGACCCATTCCGATTTCAATGCCATGCCAGAAGACCTCACTCTCAATGTCGACGGCGAGCGCTTATTACTGGATCTGGGTTTCCAAGCGGGCAAACACAAAAACGCAGTACTGCAAGGTCGCCAATTAGGTATTGAGCTAGAAACCGTCCCCAAAAGCTTTGTGGGTGAAGAAAACTGCCGCTGGTTATACGAAGAAGCCTTAGGCGCTTGCAAAGAATACCAAGAAACCGATGCCAACTGCCGCGACCCACAAGCCAGCTTTGCCGGTCACTTGACACGCGGCGTGGCTGCGGTGAGTGAACACCCCGGTTTTGTCAGCGAATCCTTCGCACGACGTTGCAAGATTGCCTGCGAAAGCGCCAAAATCGTCGATTACCCCACGTTTGCCAAAGAAGTGTGTAGCAAATCTTAAGTCAAAAACCGTAATTGGCGCTGATTGCCGCTTTTACCCGTGGCATTTGGCGTTGCCCTATTTTTACGAACCTCGCTCAAAAACGGAATCTGCCCTTTTTGCCCCGTGACTGCATAATCTTGCAGCAAAGCGTCTTCCAGCACGCTTTGCTCAATGCCCAATAGCCCCTGTCCGCCGCCATGCACCAACACGAATAAACGCGGCAAGGCAATTTGATGGGTTTGTTGTACTTGCGCATAAATCCACCCCGACAACGCCCAGAAACGCGCAAACGGCGCATCCCCCAGCAACAACGGCAAGGTATGTGCAAACCGCCCGGAATTGGCGATCATGTCCCAATAGCGGGCAAAGCGGTTCATTTGCTGCATGGTGTCGAAATCCACCCGATCGGTGCGCAAAATGTTGTACGGTGGCTGCGGGTTATACACCATCCCAAATGCTTCCGTGTGGCGAATAATCGGCGTACCGCGCAAGCGTTTAAGGATTCCCACCTGAATTTCATGCGGATTCAGGGCAATTAAACGGTCAAAACCCGCCCCAAAACTCGGCAAATCCTCCCCTGGCAACCCAAAAATCAGATCCGTGTGCAAATGCGCGGTGGAATTTTCCCGCAACCAGCGGATATTCTCTGCGGACTTCGCATTATCTTGCTTACGGCTAATCAGCGCCTGCACCTCTGGGTTAAAGGTTTGAATGCCAATCTCAAACTGCAAAGAACCGGGGGGGAAACGGGTAATCCGTTCCTTGAGCGCATCCGGCAAATGATCGGGAATCAGCTCAAAATGCAAAAACGTTTCCGCGTCCAAACGTTCCAAAAAAAAGTCCAGAATCGCTACCGTCGTGGCAATTTTCAAATTGAAGGTACGATCCACAAAACGAAACTGACGCAAGCCCCGCTGCCACAGCCGATCCATTTCCGCCAAAAAGCCCTGCAAAGCAAACGGCAAGGCGGTTTTATCCAAGGCAGACAGGCAAAACTCACATTTGAACGGACACCCACGTGAGGCTTCCACGTAAATTGAGCGCGTCGCTAAATCATCTTCCGTGTATTGCGTGTACGGTAGCGCCAACTGTGACAACGGCACTTGCTCACCGGCAATAATTTTGTTCAAGGGCTTTTGCCCATTCAACAACTGCCCACACAACTGCCGGAAACTCACCTCACCCGCCCCGGTAATCACGTAATCCGCCTGCTGCACAATCGCCTGTTGCGCGGTTTCATAACTGACTTCCGGGCCACCCAACACAATCACCACTTCCGGGGCGAGTGCTTTGAGTACCGCCACTAAAGCGGTGGTTTCGGTGATATTCCAGATATACACTCCCAGACCAATGATACGCGGCTGACAGATCAATAATTGCTCAGCAATATCCAAGGGGCGCATAGCGATCGTAAATTCCATGATTTTTGTTTGCGCCTGCCACTCCCCCTGATTGGCTAATAAGTAGCGCAAACCCAATGAGGCATGGGTGTAGCGGGCATTCAATGTGGCAATAATAATATCATTAACCATAATAAA
>JBEUIR010000126.1:5040-6703 GCA_040415395.1 Candidatus Thiothrix namsaraevi | reverse complement strand
AGTGTAATCTCGGTATCGTCATCAACTCATAAATAAAAACAATGATGCAAATTAATACAAATCTATAGTTTTCGATTAGAATAACTCAACTTATAACCCCAATGAACAAAGGATTGACTTATGGGAAGCGATCCTGGAGAAGACTATATGGCTACTATATTACCCAATCACCCTCACCTGACGGCTAGCAAATTATCAACCGGGCTGGTTAGCGCAGTGGGGTTACTCGGTCTGGCACTATTGTCACCCAGCGCATTTGCCGTTTCCTGCGACTTCAAAAATGGCGATGTATTCACGGAAATTTGTGGCTACCTTGAAGCGGGTACAGTACAAACAGGTGGGCAAATGCGCGTGCGAGTCGCCAGCACCACTCCCAGTTTTGCTATACACATGCAACGCGCAGGCAATCAAGATCCTAACGCCGTTACCAGCGTTTCTTTAGGTGGCGCAGGTAATCATGCGGCTAATAGCCACAATGCCCTGAACTGGGGGTCTACTTATAACGTGCGCGTTCCGGCGCACTGGACGAGTGGCATTTACGAACTTAGCTTCAATAATGGTCGCGGCAATTACTCCGAATTTGTTGCCATCAAATCAGCACAACCGGGCAGCCATTCCAAAGTATTAGTGTTGGACAGCTTGCCAACCAAAATTGCGTACTCCCCTATCGGGGGCAAGTCCATGTATGGCTTCAACTCCACGAATGGGCAAGCGGCTGCCGAAGTTTCCATGGAACGCCCTACTGGTCGCGGGCAGTGGGCTGAACACCGTGGGTTTGTTACCTGGCTCGACCAACAGGGAATTACCTACGAAGCCGCCTCGATGATGGATCTGCACCGTGACCCCTCTTTACTGGGTAATTACAACTTGGTCATACTCGTTGGACATAATGAGTACTGGTCTAAAGAAATGCGCGATAACTGGGATAGCTACCTCGCAGCGGGTGGTAATGGTGCGATTTTTAGCGGTAATACCATGTGGTGGCAAGTGCGTTTCAGCGCAGATAATAAGCAAATGATTTGCTACAAAAACGCCAATAATGACCCGCTGAAAAGCGACAACAGCCGCGTGACAGTCAACTGGTTCAACTCCCCGATTAACAGACCGGAAAACCTTTCGACCGGGGTCAGTTTCCGGCATGGCGGCTACGCAAATTATACCGAAGGTGGAACCCACCATCCCAATGGCGGTTTTACCGTAACAGATGCTTCTCATTGGGCATTTGATAGCACGGGGCTAAGCAATGGACGAGCCTTTGGGCATAGGACTGTCGGTTATGAAGTCGATGGCGCATTGTTCGAAATGGTGAATGGCAAACCGGTGGTCACAGGTAAAGATGGCACGCCCACTAACTTCCAAATTTTGGCAACCACACCAGCATTTGCGATTAATTCACCCTCTGGGATACCGGGCATTGTAACCAACAATCACAACGGGCGCGGCTGGGGAACCATTGGTGTGTTTAAACCCACGCCAACTAGCGGAACGGTATTTGTTGCCCCCACGATTGACTGGGCAGAAGGTTTAAATGACCCGCAAGTAGGGCGTATTACCCGTAATGTTATTGACCGCCTGAGACACCGTGCCCAACAAGCACCTAGCCCAGACGGTAACACTAACAGCGGTACATCGACTAATAGCGGCTCAACTACTAGCTCAACTA
>JBEUIR010000126.1:0-4940 GCA_040415395.1 Candidatus Thiothrix namsaraevi | reverse complement strand
GCTCAACTACTAGCTCAACTAATACGGGTACAACGACCAATAATACTTCGGGTGGAACGCAGGTCGTCGTGCAAACCAGCACTGGCGGTGGTGGCGGCAGTTTGCCACTCGGCGCACTCTTATTGGGTTTACTGGCTATCGTTGGCTTAAAAGCACGCAAGTCCTAATCCCCAAAGAATCACGTTTCTTATCCCCTCTCCTGTCAAGGAGAGGGGTTGGGGTGAGGTTCTTCATCGGAGTCAGAACCATTACGTGGTGGCTGGGCGTGGGAATCTTTATCTTTTTTCCAAGACTCCAAACTGATGACTTTATCTGGCGTGTCACTGCGCTTACCTGCCACATGCGCATGACCCAATAACACCGAAGGATTTCCTGCTAGGAATTCGCGCATCAAACGTAATTTCAGGCTGTTAGGAAATTTGCTTTGACTCTGGTCATTTTCCAACGCCTCAGCCTCTTCTTCGGTTAAGGAATTGACCAGCTTTTCCCAACGTTCATTCAAGGCTTGTTCGATACTGGCACTGTCCGCTTCCAATTTCGCCAACACATCCGCAGGCAATGAGTTCAGGTATTCATCAATATTGCCCAGAATCTTGCCGAAGCGCATTTCCAACAAAGCGCGAAGCACTTCATCCGTCCACTGTTCTTCCGCATACTTCGCGAAGCTGTCAGTATCGCTAATCAATAAACCATCAGAACTCACCGCGCCCTGCTTTTCGCCATAACGCCGCCACAAAATATGCAACTGCGGCAAAAACTGCTCCAGACGCAAATATTCATCCGTCGACTTAGGCTGGAATGTCACCGGCTTAAATTGCGGGTAAAGCTGGCAAAATTGATACAATGCACTCACGTATTGAAACGGGTCAAAGCTCAGCGTAATGACGTTTTCATCAAAATCTTCCGGTGGTTCATCGTCCTCATCGTCTGCCAGTTCAATATCGAGAAACGGCTCATAATGCTCATACACAATATCCCAGAGGATTTTATCATCGCGATGCTGCACAAAAATGGCTGATTCCACCTGAAATTCGGGTAAATCGGGGGTGGTATTCACGATCCAATAGTCACCGGTTGCCTGAGCGCTACGCACAAGCGCACGAAAGTCCAGCAACCCAAATGGGATTTCCATAATGCGGTCAGGGTGGCTATACCCTTCGAGAACAACCAATTGCACCGATGGCGAACCGCCTTCGAGCGTGACGACAAATGATAAACTCTCTTCCATAATTCCAACTTAAGCGACTAACCGCGTTATATTACCACGAACGCTGACTATTCCCAGCAAACCTTAAGCACCCTACACTACGGTATTACTCACACAGTCATGACGGAGTTTGAGATGCCAGCCAGCGCCCTTTATGCAGCACAACCGGAATATACCCAAGGGCGACGTTACCCCGAACCGCCCCCGCAATACCGTACCGAATTCCAGCGTGACCGTGACCGCATTATCCATTCCAAAGCCTTCCGGCGGCTGGAATACAAAACCCAGGTTTTCGTCAATCACGAAGGCGATTTATACCGCACCCGCCTGACGCATTCGCTGGAAGTGGCGCAAATCGCCCGCACCGTTGCTCGCAGCATGGGGCTTAACGAAGACCTGACCGAAGCGATTGCGCTTTCCCACGACTTGGGTCACACCCCGTTTGGTCACGCCGGGCAAGACGCGCTCAATACCTGCATGAAAACGTTCGGCGGTTTTGAACACAACCTGCAATCACTGCGGGTGGTCGACGTGCTGGAAGACAGCTATGCCGAATTCCCCGGCATCAACCTAACCTTTGAAACCCGCGAAGGTATTCTCAAACATTGCGCGGTCAAACATGCTGCCACACTCGGCGATGTCGGCGCACGCTTCCTCAATAAAACCCAACCGTCATTGGAAGCACAGCTCACGAACCTTGCAGATGAAATTGCCTACAACAATCACGACATTGAGGATGGCTTACGTTCCGGGCTAATCACTCTCGCCCAATTGCAGGATGTGCCGGTATTTGCAGCGGAATATCACGTAGTATTGCAGAATTACCCGCAATTGCAGGGGCGGCGGCTGATCCGCGAGACCTTACGGCGTATGATCGGGCGCATGGTGGTCGACTTGACCGAAAGCAGCCAAGCCGCGCTTAACGCATCAGGCGTACAAAGCTTGGCAGAGGTACGCACTCAACCTGTCGCACTGATGCGCTACAGTGATGAAATGCGTAATCAAAAGAACGTACTGAAGACATTCCTGCGCGAAAATCTGTATTTCCACCCGACGGTTTACCGCATGACCTGGCGGGCACAAAAAGTGGTGCAGGCACTCTTCAATGCTTACATGGACGATGTGCGCCTACTCACTCCAAAGTATCAGGCATTCGCCAAACGTTACGAAACCGACGAAGGTGAAGTGGGGCGGGCGCGGGCGATTGCTGATTTCATCGCGGGGATGACTGACCGTTATGCCATGCGCGAATACGGGCAATTGTTTGACCTCTCAGGGCTACGCTGACTTACTGCACCTCAACCGGTTTCACCGGCTCAGTCTCCAAGAGTTCCTTAACGGTCATCTGCGGGTTCTCTGCCAATTCTGCCAACCAAACCGCAGATAAGCCGATTTGCTGACGGATTTGTGCCGCCTGGCGCTGCTGCTGGGTGTCGCCTTGCCAAAAGTAGCGACGCATGTCGGCAACTGTCAACCGTTCCGGGGTGCTGCGCAGTAAGTAATGCGCCAATTCACCATCATCACGACTGAGAACACCATAGGCTATCAAGTCATCCAATACATCCTCCAGCAGGAAACGTGAGACCGGAATAGCGCGGCGCAATTCATCCAGAGTCGGCGGTGGCTGTTGCCGGAGAAAACGTTGCCCCACCTCACGCAGCACGGCTGCCGCCAGCATTTCACGGGTTTGCACACTCGCCTCGGCAGGTTGTTGCACCAAATACACCGCGTCGGGGTATTGGAAATAATACGCCAGCCGCGCCCCGGTCAACACAATAATCCAGCCCACATACATCCATAACATGAATAAAAACAAGCTGGCAAAAATCGAATAAATCGCCGTTTGCTGCCCGGAACTCACCACAAACACCGCAAATAACCAGCCTGCGATTTGCCACACGATTCCGGCAAATGCAGCACCGCCCAAGGCTGCCCAAGGTTTGACCCGCGTATTCGGCATAAACAAGTACAAAAATGCAAACGCCAAAATAATCAACAGCGTGGGGCTAAGTTGCACTACCACACTGAGCGTCATTTCCAATGCAAAGGTGGAATGCAACCAAGCGTGATTGGTCACTGCCGTCCACATGCCCAACGCCGAAAACAGCAGGATCGGACCAACCAACACCACACTGAGGTAATCGCGGAATTGCAACAGCAACGAACGCGGGCGTTTCACCCGCCAGACATGATTGAAGGCTTCCTCAATCTTCTGCATCAGCGACACCACGGTGTATAGCAGCATGATCAACCCCGCAAAGCCCAACACGCCCACTTGCACATTATCGACGAAACCCAGCACCTGTCGGGTCAATTCCTCGGCTTTTTCACCTAAAGGCATCAGTAAATTAAGCAATAATGGCTCTAATTGGTTGTGTACCCCGAAACCTTTGAGCACCGAAAACGCCAACGCCAGCAGCGGCACCAGCGACAATAAGGTGGAATACACCAACCCCATCGCCCGCAGTGTAATGTTGCCCTGATGCATATCGTGAAACAGGGCAATAATCAAAGCATGTGAGAAATTCAACCATTTCTTGAGCATTGCGGTCGTTTATCAGTAAAAACTTATGGAAAATTCCGACTTAACCCCCACTGCTGTTACAGTTGGGCACGTCAACCTATTTTAGAAGGCACAGCACCATGAACGCACCTGTTTTCCTGCAAGAACTCAAAGAACGGGTCAATGCCCACCCGTTTTTACGTCACCCGTTCCTGCAACAGTTTTCGACACAGCCGCTGACATTTACGCAAGCCCGCACCTTCGCACTGTTGTATTACCCGCATATTTTGCGCACCCGCTTGTATCAGGCAAATGCATTGGGGACCACACCGGATGAGCGCATTCAAGCCGTGCTGGCTGATATTTTGTATGACGAATACGGTAATGGCGACCCGTCCAAATCCCACATGGAAGTGTACCGCAAGTTGCTACGTGCCGTGGATTGCAGCCCAGAAGAGATTGCCAACCCGCCCATCACGCCCGAACAGCAAGGTTATATCGACACCATGATGCGCATTACCCAAGGCACTGACTGGCTGGCAGCCGTCGGGGTGGCGGGTATTGCCGGGGAATGGCCAATTCCACCGTATTATCGCATGTTACTGACGGGATTACGCACCGTGCCGGGCTTGGATGACGATGCACTGGAATTGTTTATCGGGCATATTGACTTGGATATTGAACATTCCCGCATGATTGAGGAAGCCATTATGCCGCATCTGGAAACCCGTGCAGGACAGGATTCGCTGTGGCGCGGTATTAACCTCAACCTGAATGCGCGAATCGTGCAATTGAATGGATTGCAGCGTGAAGTGTTTGGTGCTCCGTAAAGCAGGCGGGGGCAATCGCCCCCACCTAACGCTCCATTAGGGCAAAGTAACAGGAATCGCTGGCACTGTTAATGCTCCATTACCAACGTCAGTCGCAGTTGCATCACCCTCATTAACGGTGTTAGCACGACGCACCGCTTGATTCGCTTCGGCAGCAATATTGCCCGGCATACACAAACGGATATACCCCTGCAAAGCATTAAACGCACTGATGCGGTTGGTATATTGATTGAAATTCAAGTTCTGCACATATTGCTCCTGCATGGTATGAACCACACTGCGCACCGCAGATGCTTCCAAACCCGACGCAGCCTCCGCAGCAGAGGAAGAAGCGTATACCGATTTTGCGATTACCTCGCCGAGTGTGGATGAAGCCATCCGTGCTAATGAGGGGAATGTG